>NZ_JBEYWK010000007.1:0-218538 GCF_040644415.1 Streptomyces sp. NPDC046985 | reverse complement strand
GCGGCGAAGCCGGGTAAGGCGGTGCGGCGAAGCCGGGTAAGGCGGTGCGGCGAAGCCGGGTAAGGCGGTGCGGCGAAGCCGGGTAAGGCGGTGCGGCGAAGCCGGGTAAGGCGGTGCGGCAGGCGACGGCGCCCTGCCCGCGGGGACGTCGGATTCCGTCCGCTTCCGCGGGTGGGGTGCGCGCGTCTCAGGTGCGCGCGTCTCGGGTTCAGGCGTCTCAGGTGCGCGTGTCTCAGGTGCACGCGTATGAGGTGCGTGTGTCTCGGGTGCACACGCATGAGGTGCGCGTGTCTCAGGTGCACGCGTCTCAGGTGTGCGCCCCAGGGCAACCCTCCAGGCGGCCCAGCAGACGGCTCAGCAGCTCGGACAGCTCGCCGCGCCCCTCGCCGTCCAGCTCGTCGAGGACGGTCCGCTCGTAGTCGAGCTGTTCGGGCAGGAGGTCGTCGACGAGGTCCCGTCCGGACTCCGTGAGGTGGACGTGGGCGACCCGGCGGTCCCGGGCGTCGCCCCTGCGCTCCACGAGGCCGCGCTCGGTGAGCTGCTTCAGCCGCTTGGTGACGGCGGCGCCGGAGCAGAACGTCTCGCGGGCCAGCTCGCTCGGCGTCAGCTCACGCCCGGTGCGCCGCAGCGCGCCGAGCATGTCGAACTCCGGCCGGCTCAGTCCGGCCCGGCGCAGCGGCGTGTCCTCGGCCTGCTGGAGCAGGGCGGCGCAGCGGTTGATCCGGCCGATGATCTCCATCGGGGCGGTGTCCAGGTCCGGGTGCACGGTCCGCCACTGCCGGACGACGGCGGCCACCGTGTCGTCGTACGCGGCCCCGGCGCACCGGCCGGTCGCCGTGTCTCCCGGGTCCACGGGGTCTGCCGGATCCACGGGGTCCACCGGGCTCTTGCGGCCTCCTGGGTCCTCCGGCGCCGCTCCCCCGGCCGCCGCCGCTGGTTCCGGCCGTCCGTTGCTCGCCGTCATGGCCGCGCGTCCTCCGTCGTCCTGCCCCGTGCTCGGCGCCGGGGCGCGCGACCCGAGGCGTCGTACCGTCGCGGCGAGCGTACGGCGTGCGGACTGCTCGGTGATGACGACCCGCTCGTGCGGGAGGGCGCGCTGCCACCATGCGCCGGACGCGGCGTCGGCGGCAGCGGCGCGCAGGTCGACCGGTGCGGCGGCCGGGCTCCGGCGTGCGGAGCACGGCGCGGCGGGCGTCGTTCGGCCGCTTGGCGGGCGGGCTTGGGCCGCTTGGCGGGCGGGCTTGGGGCGCTTGGCGGGCGGGCTTGGGGCGCGGCGGGCACCGTCGGCTGCTCGGCGAGCGGGCGAGCGGCGCGCTCGCGGGCCTGGTCGACGGCGGTCAGGACGTCCTCGATCCGGTCGGCCGCCCGGCGGTCGGTGACGGCGACGGCGACGGCGACGGCGAGGAGACGGCGGCCGGGAAGCCGGCCGCGGCGCCGACGACGGTGTCCACGGCACGCTCGGTGACCAGTTCGCCGGTCGCCCGCGCGCCGGCGAACTCGGTGTCGAACAGGGCCAACGGGGTCGCGCAGACGCGGCCGAGCCCGTAGCTGCGGCCGATCAGCGCCTCGACGCCGAGGGTGCGGGCCGCGCAGCCCAGGACGAGGACCGCGTCAGCGGCATGCGCGAGCGGGAGCGCGCCGCACACCGTACGCGCCGTGCGCCCCTCGGATGCCCCCCGCGTACCCCCTTGCGCTCGTGTGCGCGCCGGACGCCGTGGGCATCGCTTGAGCGACTGGCCGGACCGCCGCAGGTCCGGGACCGCCGAGCGGGAGGTGGGGGGTGCACGGACCGGCTTCGCCTGGCTGGCTGCTGGTCGCGCTGTGCGCGGCGACGGGGGCCTACTGCCTGCTGCGGATGCGCAGCCCCGTCCCGGAGCAGCGCCGCGCGGCGGGTGGCGAGGCGCTGATGGGCTTCGGGATGGCGCTCATGGCGGTGCCCGCGGCCGTGTTCACGCCCCCGGCGTGGGCCTGGTCCGCGTACGCGGCGCTGTTCGGCGCCGCCGCCGTGCGCGCGCTGTGGTCGGCGCGGAGGAGCCCGCACCACCTGCACCACCTGGTGGGCACCGCGGCCATGGTCTACATGTCGCTGGCGATGGCCGCCTCTCCGGACCCTCACCACCACATGCACGGCGGGTCCGGCACGCCGCTGCTCAAGGGCGCGCTGCTGCTGTACTTCGCCGGCTACGTCCTGCTGGCCGGCGCCCGCCTCGTGCCCGCGGCCGTCTCGGCCGCCGGCGTCCCGGCGGGCGCCGCGCGGCGCTGGGGCGATCGACCGGAGCTGGCGCGGGCCTGCCGCCTGTCCATGGGGATGGCGATGGTGGCGATGCTGCTGACCATGTGAACCGCCCCGGCGGACTCCGTCACCCGGGGCGGTCGGCGCGCATTCAGCGCCCTCCCGCGAGCGAGGGCGGCGACCTCGCGCACGCGCGCACGGTTTCAGCGACGGCAGGGAAGTCCTGCCGCCGACCCGGTCGTCGTAAGTGACCGGGACCGGCGGCGGCGCCCTCGGGTCAGGTCGGGCGCCCGCCGAACTGCCAGTCGGTGCACCTCGACGTCGGCGTACTGATCCAGGGTCAGGACAGCCCGTGCCGTCTCCGGGCCCGGCGCCCGGACCAGGGCGGCCGTGCCGAGCCACGCGCCGCCGCCGTCGTCGTCGGACAGTCCCCGATGATCTCTTCGCGGCGCCAGCCGAGTCGAGCGGGTTTCACGGCACGGGGCGCCCGGCGGCTGTTCCCGGCCAGAGCGGGGCGCCCGGCGTCCCCACGGTTCGCGTACGCTGCTGGCGCCGCCCCCGCGTCGCGGGAGCGCGAAAAAGCCCGCCTCGGACGATCCCCCGTGTCGCCCGAGACGGGCGGCAGCCCGAACAGACCCCGAACAAGGGGCTGGACCGCCGGCGTTGAGTATAGTTGGCTGGCAGCCAGTCAACGCAGGAGTTACAGGATGTCCCCGCGCAGCGCCTCGGTCAATGAAGAATTGCGGCGGCGTTCCCGGGAGCGGCTGCTCCAGGCGGCGGTCGAGCTGGTGAGCGAGCGCGGGTACGACGCGACGACGCTCGGCGACATCGCCGACCGGGCCGGATCGGCCCGCGGCCTGGTGTCGTACTACTTCCCCGGCAAGCGGCATCTCGTGCAGTCCGCGGTGCACCGGCTGATGCACCGCACGCTGGAGGAGGCGCTGGAGCGCGAGCCGCGCACGGACGACGGCCGGGAGCGGATGGCCCGCGCCATCGACGGCATCCTGGGGCTCGCCCGCGACCGGCCGGTGCTGATGCGCCAGCACATGGCGGGCATCCTGGAAGCCGAGGGCTTCGTGCAGTGCCCGGAGCAGCAGCGGCTGTCGCACCTGCTGCGGGACACGATGGCCCGGCACGGCTCGACGGAACTCGACGCCGACTACCCGATGATGCGCTCACTGCTGATGGGAGCGGTGTACGCGGCCCTGGTGCCCGGGGCGCCGATGCAGGTGCCGGTGCTGCGGGCGGAGCTGTTCAAGCGCTACCGGCTGGACTGGGACATGGGCATGCCGCCGGAAGCCGTGCCGCGGCCCGGCGGCGCGGACGAAGCCGACGTCTCCCGCTTCTTCGCGACCGACCAGCGTCCGGCAGGCCCTTTGGACGCGAACGGCCAGCGCCCGGTGGAGGGGCGGCACGCGAACGGCCAGCGACAGGCGGACCGGCAGCACGCGAACGGCCGGCGGGCGGCGGACCGGCAGAAGTAGCAAGCCGGTCGGAGTAACGGGCCCGGGGGGGAGCTGCCCCCCCGATGGAAGCCGATGACCTGGTCCAGTACGCGTCCGGACGGGCGAGGCGCCGCGCGCCCCTCGGATGTCGCACTCCCCCGGCGGCCCGACTGCTGCGATGCTGGAGAGGTGAGGGATCTCCTCCGGCCGCCGGGGGAAGGAGTGCCGCCGTGCTGCGTGTCGCCGTCATCGGCTCGGGGCCGGGCGGGTGCTACACCGCCCAGAGCCTCGTCGAGCAGGACCCCTCCGTGCGCGTGGACGTCCTGGACCGGCTGCCGTGCCCGTATGGGCTCGTGCGCTACGGGGTCGCGCCGGACCACGAGAAGATCAAGTCGTTGCAGAGCACCCTGCGCGGCGTGCTGGAGCACGAGCGGGTGCGGTTCCTCGGCGGCGTGCAGGTCGGCGGCCCCGGCGGACTGCCGGCGGCCCGGCTGCGGGAGCTGTATCACGCGGTGGTGTACTGCGTGGGCGCCGCCGCCGACCGCCGCCTCGGCATCCCGGGCGAGGAGCTGCCGGGGAGCTGGTCGGCGACCGAGTTCGTGTCCTGGTACAGCGCCCACCCCGACGCCGCGGACGCCTGCTTCCTGCGCGACGTGCACAGCGCGGTGGTGATCGGCATGGGCAACGTGGCCGTCGACGTCGCGCGCATGCTGGTCCGCGGCGCGGCGGAGCTGAGCCCCACCGACATGCCCGAGGCCGCGCTCGCCGCGCTGTCCGGGAGCGGAGTGGCCGACGTCCGGATGGCGGGCCGGCGCGGCCCTTCCCAAGCGCGCTTCACCACCAAGGAGCTGCGCGAGCTGGGCGCCCTGCCGGACACCGACGTCCTCGTGGACCCCGGGGACCTGGCGCTGGACCCGGCCTGCGCGGACCCCTCGGCGCTCCCGGCCGCCCAGCGGCGCAACGTGGAGGTGCTCCGCGACTGGGCGGCCGCGCCCGCACGGGGCGGCGCCCGCCGGATCCGGCTGAGCTTCTTTCTGCGCCCCGTCGAAGTGCTCGGCGAGAACGGCCGGGTGGCGGGCGTGCGGTTCGAGCGGACGGTCCCCGACGGGCGGGGCGGCGTCCTGGGCGCCGGCCGGTATGAGGACGTGGCGGCCCAGCTCGTGCTGCGCTCCGTCGGTTACCGCGGGGTGCCGCTGGAGGGCCTGCCGTTCGACGCGGCCACGGGCACGGTGCCGCACCGGGAGGGCAGGGTGCTGCGCGACGGCGAGACGGCGCCGGGCGAGTACGTGGCCGGCTGGATCAAGCGCGGTCCGACCGGCGTCATCGGCACCAACCGGCCGTGCGCCAAGGAGACGGTGGGCTCGCTGCTCGCGGACGCGCCGCGGCTCCTGCGCAAGCCCGTGCCGCCGGACGCCGTCGCCGCGCTCGCCGCCGAGGGCGTCGAGCCGGTCGACTGGGCGGGGTGGCAGGCCATCGAGCGGGCCGAGGCGGACCTGGGCGCCTCGCTGGGGCGGAGCGTGGTCAAGCTGCCCGACTGGGAGACGCTGCGGGCGGCGGCACGCGACGACGGCCGGTAGCGGCGGGCCGTCTCACTCCTGGCCGCGGCGGGCGGCCTGGCGGTCGGCGGCGGTGAGGACGCTGTCGAGGAGTCCGGGGAACAGCTCCTCCAGGTCGTCGCCGCGCAGGCCGTTCATCTTGGCCGTGCCCCGGTACAACTGCCAGATCAAGCCGGCCTCGCGCAGCACCCGGAAGTGGTGCGTGGTGGTCGACTTGGTGACCGGCAGCTCGAAGTCCGAGCAGGACAGTTCGCCGGCGCCGGCGGCCAGCTCCCGGACGATGCCGAGCCGCATCGGCTCGGACAGCGCGTGCAGCACGTCCTCCAGCCGGATCTCCTCCCGCGCGGGGTGCGGGAGGTCGCGGCTGCCTGCTGCGGACACGGGGGCGGTGGCGGTCACGTCGGCTCCTCTTCGTACGAGGCTCCCATGGTACGTCGTCCTACGAGAGACTTCGTAGTTTGACAGTCACCGTACTACGGGGTTTATCGTACAAGCCGCACCGCACTCGTTACCGGCCCGCGACGAATGGAATCCGCCATGACCGCGCTGTTCGAGCCTCTCACCCTGCGTGAGGCAACGATCCCGAACCGGATCTGGATGCCGCCGATGTGCCAGTACTCGGCGGAGTCCGAGGGCCCCGGGACCGGCGCCCCGCTGGACTGGCACCTCGCCCACTACGGCGCGCGGGCGACCGGCGGCACGGGCCTGATCATCGTGGAGGCCACCGCGGTGTCGCCGGAGGGCCGGATCTCCCCCAACGACCTGGGACTGTGGAACGACACCCAGGTCGAGGCGTTCCGGCGGATCACCCGCTTCCTCACCAGCCAGGGAACCGTACCGGCGATCCAGCTCGCGCACGCCGGACGCAAGGCGGCGACGGACCAGCCGTGGCAGGGCGGCGCGCCGCTCGGGGCGGAGGGCCGCGGATGGCCCACGCTCGCGCCGAGCGCGGTGGCCTTCGACGAGCGGCACACGGCCCCGGAGGAGATGACGACCGCTCAGATCGCGGATGTCGTCCAGCAGTTCGCGGACGCGGCGCGCCGGGCCCTGGCCGCGGGCTTCGAGGTCGTCGAGCTGCACGGCGCCCACGGCTACCTGATCAACGAGTTCCTCTCACCGCACTCCAACCACCGCACCGACGCCTACGGCGGCTCCTACGAGAACCGGACGCGCTTCGCTCTGGAGGTCGTCGACGCCGTACGGGCGGTGTGGCCCGACGACAAGCCGCTGTTCCACCGGATCTCCGCCACCGACTGGCTGGAGGACGGGGGCTGGACCGCCGACGACACGGTGCGCTTCGCGGCCGAGCTGCACGCCCACGGCGTCGACCTGCTCGACGTCTCCACCGGCGGCAACGCCTCCGGCGTGAGCATCCCGACGGAGCCCGGGTACCAGGTGCCGTTCGGCGCGCGGGTCAAGGCCGAGACGCCGATGCCGGTGGCCGCCGTCGGGCTCATCACGGGCGTCGAGCAGGCGGAGAAGATCATCGCCAACGGCGAGGCGGACGCGGTCCTGCTCGGTCGCGAGCTGCTGCGCAACCCGTCCTGGGCCCGGCACGCGGCCCGCGAGCTGGGCGGCCAGGTGCACGTGCCCGTCCAGTACCACCGGTCCGTCTGAGACGACCGCCGGTCCGGCTTCGCGGGCGGCAGGCCGTCCGTGATCAGCGGGCGCGGGTCCGGCTCCGCGGTCGGCCGTCCGTGATCGGCGGGTGCTGGTTAGGCTTCGCGGCTGGCCGTCATCGACGGGCGCGGGTCCGGCTTCGCGGCCGGCCGTCCGTGATCGGCGGGCGCGGGTCCCGTTCCGCAGCCCGCCGTCGTCGGCGCGTGCCGGACCGGCTCCGCAGCCGGTCGTCATCGGCGGGCGCGGTCCGCCAGACGTTCTGCCGCCGGCAGCAGGCGCTCGATCGCCTCCTCGAGGAGCGGCAGCGCGCGCTGTCCGGCCAGGGCCAGCGCGATGGCCGCGGCGACGCCCGCCCAGGCGACCGGCCCCAGGGGCGTGCAGCCGAACAGGCGGCTGACGCCGGGGGTCTGCACGAGTGCGACGAGGGCGGCCGCGGAGCCGAGGGACGTCACCCGGACCAGTGTGCTGTCCCGGCGGTCCAGCAGGGTCTGGGCGAGCTGGGCGCCGACCACGCCGCACAGGGCCATCGTGCTGGAGCGGCGGGCGGTGCCCGCGGTGAAGCGCCCGATCAGCCAGGCGGCGACCGCGCCCAGGCACGTGGTCAGGGCGCGGTGACGGATCTGCCGGATCAGCGGCTCCCCGAGGACGCCTCCGACGGCGTCCTCGGGCGAACCGGCCCGTGCCTGCTCGATGTCCTCCTTCGGCGTCACGGCCACCGCCATCGCCGGGAACAGGTCGGTGAACAGGTTCACCATGAGCATCTGGCGGGTCGACAGCGGCGAACTCCCCGACACCAGGGTGCCGATGATGCCGAAGCCCACCTCGCCCGCGTTGCCGCCGATCAGGATGGCGATGGCGTCGGCGACGCTGTGCCACAGGGCGCGGCCCTCGCCGACCGCGTCGATCAGTACGGTGAGATCGTCGGCGGTGAGCACGATGTCGGCGGCGTTGCGCGCGGCGGCCGAACCGCGGGCGTTGATGCCCACGCCGATGTCGGCGGCGCGGATCGCCGCGGCGTCGTTGGCCCCGTCGCCGACCATCCCGACCACCCGGCCCGCGTCCCGCAGCGCCTCGACCACCTGGAGTTTCTGCTCGGGCGCCACCCGGGCGACCACGCCCGCGTCCCGCAGGATGCGGGCCCGCGACGCGCGGTCCGCCGCGGCCAGTTCGTCCCCGGTGACCACCGTGGTGTCGGCCGGCCAGCCCAGGTCCATGGCGATCGCCCGCGCGGTCTGCGGGTGGTCGCCGGTGAGCATGACGGGGCGTACGCCCTCCTCGAACAGGCCGTGCACGAGGGCCATGGACGTCTCGCGCGCCACGTCGGAGAGCGCCAGCAGGCCGATGAACTCCAGTTTCTCCAGCGGCCGTTCGAGGACCTCCGGTTCCTTCTCCGTCGCCGTGAGGCGGCGTTCGGCCACCGCCAGGACGCGCAGTCCGGCGCCGGCCAGCGTGTGCGCCATGTCGTGGGCGTGTGCGGGCAGGACGGAGCAGGCGGGCAGGACGGTCTCCGGGGCGCCCTTGACCACGAGCGTGCGCGGGCCGTCCCCGCCGAGGCCCACGGCGGCCGCGTAGCCGCGGGCGGCCTCGAAGTCGAGCCCGCCGAGCTGGCACCACTCCGGGTCGGGCCCCGCCGCGTCCAGGACGGCCTCGTCGGTGGCGTGCACCGGCCGGTCGGAGCTGCCGTTCACGCGTGGGCAGGCGCGGGCGGCGGCGCGCAGCACGTGCGCGGCCGCCTCGTCGCCCACCGCGCGGACCGTGCCGTCGGCGCCGCTGATCCGCACCAGCCGCAGCCGGTTCTCGGTGAGGGTCCCGGTCTTGTCGAAGCAGATGGTATCCATGCGGCCCAGCGCCTCCAGGGTGCGCGGGGTGCGCACGAGGACGCCGTCGCGGCTGAGCCGCCGGGCCGCGGCGAGCTGCGCCACCGTGGCCACCAGCGGCAGGCCCTCGGGCACGGCGGCCACCGCGACGGCCACTCCGCCGCTGACCGCCTCGCGCAGCCGGGTGCCGCGCAGCAGCGCGAGCCCGGTGACCGCGGCGCCGCCCGCCAAGGTCAACGGCAGCGCCTTGCCGGTGAGTTCCTGGAGCCTGGCCTGCACCCCGGCGGCGGGCGGCGTGCGGGCGGCCAGGTGGACGGCGCGAGCGGCCTCGGTGCGGTCGCCGGTGTCCACCACGACGGCGCGCGCCTGCCCGGCGACCACGGTCGTGCCCTCGAAGACCATGCACCGGCGGTCGGCGACGGCGGCGTGCGGGGTCGGCGCGGTCTGCTTCTGCACCGGCAGGGACTCGCCGGTCAGCGCGGACTCGTCGACCTCCAGGCCCTCTTCCCACAGCAGGCGGGCGTCGGCGGGCACCACGTCGTCCCCCTTCAGCTCGATCACGTCGCCGGGCCGCAGCTTGCCCGCGTCGACCGTGCGGGCGCCGCCGGCCGGCCGCTCCGCGCCCGTCCGCGCGGCTGTCTCCGTCTCCGCGTCCGCACCGGTCTCCGCGTCCGTCGGCGGGGGCGCCACCCGCGCCTTCCGCTTCTGCTCGGCGAGCAGCCCGGACATCGCGCGCTCGGCGCGCAGCCGCTGGACTCCGCCGACCAGGGCGTTGAGGTCGAGGGCGCCGACGACGAGGAGGGCGTCCACGACCGAGCCGAGGATGGCCGAGGCGGCCGAGCCGACGGCCAGGACCGGGGTCAGCGGGTCCTGGAGTTCGCCGCGCACGGCCCGGCCCAGCTCGACGGTCCAGCGCGCCGGGGAGAACACGGGGAGCCGCAGGACGCCGTCCGTGATCCGGCGGATGCCCCCTGCGACCTGCTGAGACAGGGTCGGGCGGGCGACCGGGACGTGCTCCAGGCGCTCCTTCGCCTCACCCGACTCCAGTGCGTGCCAGTGCACGCGCGGGCGGGGACGCGGCGCCCGCGCGGCGGCGACGCCGAGAGCGGCGCGCGTGCCCGACAGCAGGGCGATGGCCGCGGCGATGTCGACCGGCGCGTGCCGCAGCCCCGGCAGCACGCTGCGGCGGCGGCCCCCGGACTCGCCGACGGCGACGAGCAGCCCGGACAGCGCGGCCCCGGAGCGGGCCAGGGTCTGCGCGCGGCGGCCGACGGAGCGGGCGGCCGGCACGGCGGTCAGCAGCCGCCACACGTCGGGCAGGCCGTGCAGGGCCAGTACGTCCGCGCTCCACACGACCGCGCTGCCGTCGTCGGCGAGGGCGACGGCGATGTCGCTGCCGCGCAGCCCGGCGAGCACGTCACGGTGGTCGGCCGCGCGCATCCGGGCGACGGTGATCAGCACGCCGTCGCCCTCCTCGCCGCGCAGCCCGTAGACCACGTCGTCCAGCGGCCGCCGGGCGTCCACCACCTGGTCGGCGAGGCCGGTGAGGTCTTCCAGGACCGGGTCGTCCACCACGATCACCCGGAGTCCGGCCCGGCGGGCGGCGTCCAGCACGGGTTCCGCCCAGGGATCGGCCTCCCCGTCCTCGGTGCGCAGCGCGCTCGGGTGCAGGAGGAGGACGCCGGCCGTCTCCAGTTGCCGCAGCCGCTCCGGATCGCGCACCAGCACTCCGGTGCGGGCCAGGGCGGCGCTCAGCACGGCGTGGAACGCGGCCGGCCCGTACCGCGCGGCCTTGGGCGACCCGGCGAGCAGCGCTTCCGCCGCCTCGGCGGCGTTCTGCTTGACCAGCAGAGTCGCCGCCGCGCCCAGCAGACTGCCCGCGGAGGCGTGGTTGGCGTACTCCTGGGCCGGGGAGAGGCCGAGCGGCGGGCGCGTGGAGTCGTCCACGGCGACGCTGACGCGGCTGGGATCGCAGAGCCGGTCGTGCACGGCGTCGAAGGCGGCGGCTCGGGCCACGGTCTCGGCCAACTGGCAGGAGCGCAGCGCCCCGTCGAGCACCAGCGAGGTGGGGGTCTGGCCCGCGGCGTGGGCGGCGGCGTTGGCGCACGCGAGTACGAGGTCCATCCGGGCGGCGCCCAGCCGGGCGCTCAGCACCGCGCGCAGCCGGGGGTTCTCGCGCAGCAGCGTCACCGCGGCCGTCACCAGGCGCGGCGAGGGCGGCACGCGCAGCCAGTAGGCGGTGAGCGCCCCGGCGACGCCCAGGACGTCGGCGGCGAGCGTGGCCGCGGCGGCGCGCACCCCGGCGGGGTCGGCGGGCTGCGTGGTCTCCTCTGGGTCGCCGCCGTCGAGGACGAGTCCGTGCCGGGCGGCTATGTCGGCCGCGCGGTCCGTCACGCGGTCGGCCGCCTCTTCCTCGGTCGCCATGACGACCAGTCGTCCCAGGCCCTGGTTCCAGTAGGCGAACAGCACGTCGGGATGCTCGGCCAGATCGGCGGCCACCCGGCCCGCCAGGTGCGCGACTTCGCCGGAGAGCCCCGCGCGGGCCGGGTCGGCGGGGTGCAGGGCGAGGTGGGCCCGCGCTCCGGAGCGCCAGTGATCCGCCGCCGTGCCGGGCAGCGCGTTGCGCACGACGCGTGCCACGCGAGCCGCCGTGTCCGCCCCGCGCACGCCCGCGCGGGCGGTGCCCGCCGCAGCAGCGGCGGCGGCCCCGACCGCTGGCGCGGCCGCCCGGACGAGTGACCGGGGCGCCGTGGAGACGAGCCGGGCGGCGGCTGCCGGGGCCGTCAGCAGACCGAGCACGGTCAGGCCCTCAGCGGGAGGTGCGGGCGGGCCGCGCCGTCGGACCGAGGGAGCCGGAGGCCGCCTTGCCCGGAGCCGTCGAACGCGCGGACGCCTTGGCGGACTTCTTGGCGGCGTCCCCCTGGCCTTGGGCGGTCGCCTTGTCGCCGGTCGGCTTCGCGCCGAACTTCGCGACGACGGCCGGCGTGACGGTCTCGGCGGCCTTGTCGCTCGCCGCCCTCCTGGCAGCGGTCGCCTTGCGCGTGGTCGTGGTGCCCGAGGACGCCTTGCCCGCCGACGCTCTGACGGTGGTGGAGGACCGGGCCGCGGCCTGCTTCTTCAGCCCGCTCGCGCCGGTCGCCCCCGCGCCGGTCGCCGCTGCGGACGGCTGAACGGCGCCCGGGGCCGCGGCGCCCTCCAGCGCCTCGGCGGCGGCCCGCGCGGGTGTGCGCGTCGCCGCCGCGCGCTTGCGGGCGGCCCGCCGGTCGGTGGCGGTGCTGGCGGCAGCCGTGGACGCGACCACCGCGCCCGACGCGGCGGCGTGCTGTCCGCCGATCCGCCCGTGCTGCACGACCGCCGCGCCCTCTATGGCTTCCCCGTCGTGGACGTCGGCGGGGCGGGACTGGGTCAGCCAGGCCACGGCCGCGCCGGTGAGGGCGATCGGCCATTCGACCAGTCCGGCGACGCCGAGCACTCCGGCCCCCGTGTAGACCGCGAACCGCCGCCCCTTCGGCGACACGGCGCCGATCCTGTCCAGCGTGTCCTGGGCGGCCTTGCCCACGAGCCCGGCGCCGGGCACCCGACGGAGCACCGCTGCCGCGCCGTGCAGGGGCGCCGTGAGGATGGACGACGACTTCTGCTCAGCCATGACTCTCCTCGCCCGGGATGCGATCCCACCGTGGCCACGGGTGCTCGCGACGGCGCTGGTCATCCCGTCTTTTTCCCAGGGAACGCCACACACCGCCCCCGCGCCACCGGACTGTGCCCGGGGGCGTGACGGGGTTTGGCCGGGGCGGCCTGGAGCGAGGGGGGCCGCTTCGTCAGGACGCGCAGGGCACGTGGCAGTCGCCACGATGTGGTCGCCTTGCGGCGTGCGGGGACCGTGCCGTACGCGGGGCACGGCCGCCTGGGGGGCCGAACGGGTGGCGTCCGGTGAGGCGGTGCGGCAGGCGCCCACCCGCCAGACGTGCTTGGGTGCGCGGGCCGTGATCCCGGGGCAGCGACTTGTCGGAGCTGCGCTGGGGGCGGAGCGGAAGGCGCGGGCCGTTACCCCGGGGCAGCGGCCACGGTCCGCAGACGGCAGACGGCAGACGGCAGACGGCAGGCGGCAGGCGGCAGGCGGCAGGCGGCTCAGCGTCCGGTTCGCCCGAGCATCTCCTCGGTCAGCTCGCGCCGGTAGTCCGTGTACGCGGTGCGCAGCGCCGGGCCGGGCCAGTTCGCGGGCAGCAGCTCGGCGGGCAGGACGGGGTCGGCCAGCAGGTGCCGCACGACGGCGGCCAAGGCGGTGAAGCGGTCCGCCGGCGCCTTCGCCCGCTCCACGTGGGCGAGCAGCGCGCGGGCCGTAGCCGCCCACGCGCCGAGCGGCCACAGACCGGCGGCCAGCTCCCGGGCGCCGTCCGCGGGCGAGGCGGCCTCGTCGAGTCCGAAGCCGTCGAGTCCCAAGCCGTCAGGTCGGAAGCCGTCAGGTCCGATGCCGTCGAGTCCGGCGCCGCCGGGTGCGGCATCGCTGGCTCTCGCATCGCCGGGTCTGGCGGTGAAGCGCAGGATCACGTCGCCGAGTCCGTCGGGCCAGGGGCGGCGCAGGTTGGCGGGTCGCAGCCACACGCCCTCGCGCAGCTCGGCGAGTCGGAGGCCGGTCAGCCGGGCGCGCAGCGCGGCGCGCTCGGCGGGGCCGCGGCCGGTCGTCGTCACCACGCCCATCTCCCAGGCGCCGTCCCAGGGCCGCGTGCGGGGGTGCACGGCGGCGTCCTGGCGCCGCTGGCGTTCGAGCAGCCGCTCGCTGAGGCCGTAGACCCCGTCGGAGCGCCGCAGGTCGCCGGCGGCGGTCATCCGGCTCAGCGCCGCCCGCAGCGCGGAGGCGCCGATCCCGAGGGGTTCCACGGCCCGCACGAGGTCCCTCACCGGCAGCTCGGGCGGGTGTACGCCCAAGAGCAGGCTCAGCACGACGGACCGCGCGGACAGCGGGCGCAGCTCGATCTGGGCGGGTTCCGGGGCGGCGTTCACGATCTCGTACTGTACGGGGCTTGCTGTTGCACCATTGCTGCGACCGCAGCGAGAGTGCAACATTGGCCGTATGGTCTCGACACTCGCGCACCCGCAGCAGGAGCAGCCGGAGCCGCAGGGGCAGCCGCCTTCGGGCGACGGCTCGGGCGACCGTCCCGGCGACGACGCGGCGCCTCGACGCGCCCACACCCGAGACGCCTCGCACGCCCCGAACGCCTCGCACGCCCCATACGCCACGCACGACGTCGCCAACCAGCCCCCTCCCCTCGCGCCGTACGACGCGTCCGAGGACGCGGCGCTGCGCGAGGGGCTGCACCGCGAGGGCGCCGGCTGGGCCGAGGAGAGCGTGCGCCGGCTCGGCAGGCGGGCCGGGAGCGAGGAGGCGCAGGAGTGGGCCGAGCTGGCCAACCGGCACGAGCCGGAGCTGCGCACCCACGACCGGTACGGCCACCGGATCGACGAGGTCGACTTCCATCCGAGCTGGCACTGCCTGGTGCGGACGGCGGTCGCCGAGGGCCTGGCAGGTGCGCCCTGGGCGGACGACCGGCCCGGCGCCCACGTCGCCCGGACGGCGGGCAGCCTGGTGTGGGGGCACACCGACGCCGGGCACGGCTGCCCGACCTCGATGACGTACGCCGCCGTCCCCGCCCTGCGCGCGCAGCCCGACCTGGCCGCCGTCTACGAACCGCTGCTGACCAGCCGCGTCTACGAGCCCGGCCTGCGCGTGCCGACGCGGAAGCCGGGCCTGCTTGCGGGCATGGGGATGACGGAGAAGCAGGGCGGTTCCGACGTCCGCACGAACTCGACGACGGCCACGCCGACCTCCGAGCCCGGCGTGTACACGCTGCGCGGGCACAAGTGGTTCACGTCGGCGCCCATGTGCGACCTGTTCCTGGTGCTGGCTCAGGCGCCGGGCGGACTGTCGTGCTTCGTGGTGCCGCGCGTCCTGCCCGACGGCACCCGGAACCCCTTCCGCATCCAGCGGCTCAAGGACAAGCTGGGCAACCGCTCCAACGCCTCCTCCGAGCCCGAGTTCGACGGGACGGCCGCCTGGCTGGTCGGGCCCGAGGGGCGGGGTGTGAAGACCATCATCGAGATGGTCAACTGCACGCGCCTGGACTGCGTGACGATGTCGGCGGCACTCATGCGCAAGACGCTCGTGGAGGCCGGGCACCACGTCCGGCACCGCGCCGCCTTCGGCGCCCTGCTGGTGGACCAGCCGCTCATGCGCAACGTCCTGGCCGACCTGGCGCTGGAGTCCGAGGCCGCGACGACGCTCACGCTTCGGCTGGCGGGCGCCGCGGACCGCACGGTGCGCGGCGACGGCACGGAGAGCGAGGCGGCGTTCCGGCGGATCGCGACCGCCGTCGGCAAGTACTGGGTCACCAAGCGCGGTCCGGCCTTCACCGCGGAGGCACTGGAGTGCCTGGGCGGCAACGGCTACGTCGAGGACTCCGGCATGCCCCGGCACTACCGCGAGGCTCCGCTGCTGTCGATCTGGGAGGGCTCCGGCAACGTCAACGCCCTGGACGTGCTGCGGGCGCTGGGGCGCGAGCCGGGCGCCGCCGAGGCGCTGTTCGGCGAACTCGCCCTGGCCCAGGGCGGCGACGCCCGCCTGGACGCGGCGGTGACCCGGCTGAAGAACCAGCTCGGCGAGGCGTCCGCCGCGGGCGCCCGCCGCCTGGTCGAGTTGATGGCGCTTTCCCTCCAAGCCTCGCTGCTGGTCCGGCACGCCCCGGCGGCGGTCGCCGACGCCTTCTGCGCCACTCGGCTCGGCGGCGACTGGGGGCACTCCTTCGGCACCCTCCCCGACTCCGCCGACCTCGACGCCCTGTTGGACCGAGCGCTGCCGGACCTCCGCTGAGCCGGCTCGTCACGGCGTGACGCCCCTTCTCCACGGGGACCGCTCCGCACGCGCGAGCGCACAGCGAGCGGGAGAGGCGGCGGTGGGCCGGGGAGATCAGGGCATGCCGAACATCAGCCACGACTGCGGGGAGGCCCAGTCGGGGTACAGCTCGACCATCGCCTCGAACAGCTCGCGCTCGCCGGAGGTCTCCGCCTTCAGGCGGGCGAAGTCGGTCAGATAACGCTTGGTCCACCGCAGGCAGTCGGGGGTGTCCGGGACGCCGGTCTTCTTGTGGCCGGCGACGGCGGCCTTCGGGTCCAGCGCCGCCAGGCGGTCCACCGCCGCGAGCCAGCTCTCCAGGTGGGCGGGCGTGAGTTCGGCGACGTACTGGTGGCACTGGTTGTACAGGACGTCGCCGCCAACGAGGAGGCCGAGCGAGGGCACGTGCAGGGACGTGCTGTCGGGTGCGTCGGTGTAGCCCTGCTCGATGATGCGCAGTTCGTGCCCCTCCAGCTCGATCGTGTCCTGCGCGTAGGGCTCGGGCAGTGTGATCGCTGACGGCATCTGGCCGGGCAGCCGCTTGCGGTACTGCTCCACCGGCTGGGTGCGGGCGAACTCGACCGACTTCGGCGTGGCGATGCCCTTCGCACAGGGGAAGTGCCGCAGCAGCACGCTCAGGCCGGCGAAGTGGTCGAAATGCCCGTGCGTGATGTAGATCGCCGCGAGGTTGCGGTCGTGCAGCTTGACCCAGGCGGCCAGCGCCTCCGCCTCCGGGACTGTGGTGAGCGGGTCCACCAGGACCGCGTCCTGCTCGCCGTAGATCAGGGTCGAGGTGATCGGGTCCCAGGCCATCGGGTCGCCGATCCCGTGGGGCCGGTCGCCGACCACGGGTTTCTCCGGAGCGTCGAAGACGTTGAAGTGCAGAGCGGATGTCATCGCGGGCGTTCCCTCCGGTGTCGAAGGCGGCCGGCCCCCGCAGGGCACTGCCACTTCGCATTCATGCCGCCGCCAGGTTCGCGCTACGTACCAACGTCGCACGTTCCATCCGCAAATGCCCGCCCGAAGCCGCTTTCGCGTAGAACGAGGAACATGTCTGCGCAAACCGAGGAATGAGAAGACTCGGCGCCTTTCCGATCGACCGCCCTGAGACATGTAGCGACCAATCGGCATAAAATGTACGGAGTCGATCCCCCATATATGAGCGGGAAGGGACTTCGACATGACGACCTACGTCGTGATCACGCTGCATCCCCCTCAGCTCTGCCAGACGTCCAACAAGGTGTCCGGGGAGATGTGCAAGAAGCTCGGTCCGGAGATGGCGAACTCCTCGAAGTACGGGGTCACTGTGCACATCGGACCGCTCATCACGAGTGATCACCGGTCATTCTGGGTGATGGAAGCGGAAGACTACGACGGACTCCGCAAGTTCGTGGTCGAGTCGGGCCTCATCCAGTGGAACAGCGTGACGACGCTGCCGGTCATCGACTACTCCACCGCCATGTCCGAGGTGGAGTCCGTGACTCCTATCTGGAACGTCGACGGCGACGACGCGCAGTAGAAATCCAGAACCCAGCGTGTCGAACCGCCAGCAGGCCCCCGGGAGCGTCGTCCCCCCGAGGGCCGGCTGGCATGGGTTCCTCTGCGCAACACGCCTACGGCAGTTGCCAGTCGACCGGCTGTCCCCCCTGCTGGGTCAGCAGCTCGTTGGCCCGGCTGAACGGACGCGAGCCGAAGAAGCCCCGGTCCGCCGACATCGGCGACGGGTGCGCGGACTCGATCGCCGGAAGATCCCCCAGCAACGGCCGCAGATTGCGCGCGTCACGGCCCCACAGGACGGACACCAGCGGCTTGCCGCGTGCCGCCAATGCCCGGATCGCCTGCTCCGTGACCTCCTCCCAGCCCTTGCCCCGGTGCGCCGCGGGTTTGCGCGGGGCCGTCGTCAACGCCCTGTTGAGCAACAGCACACCCTGCCGCGTCCACGGCGTCAGATCGCCGTTCGACGGCCTGGGCGACCCGAGGTCGGAGTGCATCTCCCGGAAGATGTTCTCCAGACTTCCCGGCAGGGAGCGCACTTCCGGCGAGACCGCGAAACTCAGTCCGACGGCCATCCCGGGTGTCGGGTAGGGGTCCTGCCCGACGATCAAGACACGGACGTCGTCGAAAGGCTGCTGGAAGGCCCGCAGGACGTTCGCTCCGGACGGAACGTACGTCCGGCCCGCCGCTATCTCGGCCCGGAGGAAGTCCCCCATCGCCGCGATGCGTTCAGCCACAGGTTCAAGAGCCTTCGCCCAGCCTGTTTCAACGAGTTCATGCAAAGGTCGTGGTGCCACGCTGCCTTACTCTACTGGTGGGCGCCGCGCCCCGGGTCGACCTCCCCGTTCCCAGGCGACGTTCCCAGGCGACGACGAGGCGCCCTGTCCCCCACCGGCACAAGGGGATTGATCACCCCACGTCCGCATGGGTCGGACCTCCGCCCGACAAGTACGCCGATGTCCTGGGCGAGTTGTCGCTTGAGGTCCGATTGGCCCCACGGGTTGATTACCGCCGGTACGTAACGCTTCCGAACTCATCCGACAAAACCGGACGGATACCGCTCACCTGCACCCTCCCCGAACAGGGGAGCCCGTGAAGCCAGTAACATGCGGCGCCATGAGCTCCCCCAATGGGCCCGCGTCCGGCCTGCCCGTACGAATGCCGCGCCCCCGCCAGCCCGGACGGCACCGCCGACCCGAACCGCTGGCGGCGCCCGAGGGCGCGCCCGCGCTCGTCCTCGCGGTGCCGGGCACGCCTGGTGCCGCCGCGCGCAGCCTCGCCGAGGAGGTCATGAGCATCGCCCGCTCCGAGCTTCCCGGCCTGGACGCCCAGATCGGGTACGTCGAGGGGGACGACGCGGAGTTCCCGAGCCTGCGGTCGGTGCTGGCGCAGGCCGCCGAACGGCGTGCCGCCCGCCACGAGCAGGCCGTCGCCGCCGGCGTCGGGGCCAAGGCGCCCGACGGCCCGGTCGCGGTCGTCGTGCCCCTGCTGGCCGGCCCGGACAGCGCCCTGCTGCGCCAGATCCGGCAGGCCGTGATGGACAGCCGCGTCGCCGCCGAGCTGACCGACGTGCTCGGCCCGCACCCGCTGCTCGCCGAGGCGCTGCACGTACGCCTTTCGGAGGCGGGTCTGGCGCGCGCCGACCGTGCCCGTCTGTTCACCGTGGCGACCGCCGCCGACGGCATCATCCTGGCCTCGGTCGGCGGTGAGGAGGCCGTGCAGGCGGCCGGGATCACCGGCATGCTGCTCGCCGCCCGCCTCGCGGTGCCGGTGATGGCGGCCGCCCTGGACCAGGAGGGCTCCATAGCGGCCGTCGCCGAGCAGCTCCGCTCCTCCGGTTCCCAGCAACTGGCGCTGGCGCCGTATCTGATCGGCCCGGAGATCGACGCCCGGCTCATCGAGGCGGCCGCCGAAGAGGCGGCGTGCCCCGCGGCCGAGGCCCTCGGCCCCTACCCGGCGATCGGCAAGCTGGCCATGGCCCGGTACACCACGGCCCTGGGCATCGCCCCGCAGCAGCCGCAGGGCGCGCCCACGCACTGACCGGCGCCGCACCGCCCTGGATCGGATCACCGTACGACCGCGGCTGAGGGCCCGCTCCGCAGCGCTGGAGCGGGCCTTTCGCCGTGACGGCTGACGGCTGACGGCTGACGGCTGACGGCTGACGGCTGACGGCTGACGGCCGGACTCTTGGGCTGTCCGGCCCGGTCCAGGGGGCCGACCAGAGGCGTTCAGCCGAAGACCACGCAGGAGGCCGCGGCCACCCGCACCGCGCCCGCACGCCGCGGGCGCCCCGTACCGGGATCCACGGCGAACCAGGTCACGTTCCCGGAGCGCTCGTTCGCCGCGTACAGGAAACCCTCGGAGTGAGCGAGCGCCCGGGGCCAGTGGCCGCCGCTGGGGACCGTTCCGAGCAGTTCCAGCCGGTCCCCGTCCGCCTGGATCTCGAACACCGACAGCACGTCCTCGCCGCGTGTCGCAATCCACACGAACCGGCCGCCCGGATCGACCACGATGCCCGACGGGTAGGCGTCGCCGGCCGGGGCGTGCGGCAGGACCGGCGTCTCGGCCAGCGGTCGGAGCGACCCGGCGCCGGAGTCCCAGCGGCAGACGGTGACCGTGGGGGTGAGTTCGTTGACGACGTAGGCGTGGCGGCCGTCCGGGTGGAAGGCCAGATGGCGAGGTCCGGAGCCGGGGCGCAGGGCGATCTCCCGGTGCACGGCGAGCCGGCCGTCGGCGAGGGCGCACACCCGCACGGAGTCGGTGCCGAGGTCCACGCTGACGGCCCAGCGGCCGGTGGGGTCGGGCTGCACGTGGTGGGCGTGCGGACCGCGCTGCCAGCGGTCGTGCGGGCCGGAGCCGGTGTGCCGCAGGATGCCGGAGGGGGCGGGGGCGAGCCGCCCGTCGGCCCGGACCGGCACGGCGCTGACGCTGCCGGAGCCGTAGTTGGCGGTGAGGACATGCCCGTCGAACAGGCTCAGGTGGGTGGGTCCGCTCCCGCCGACCCGCACCGGGGCCCCGGTCAGCTCGACCGTCTCGCCCTTGACCCGGTACGCGGCCACCGCGCCGTCGGCGGTCTCACTGACCGCGTACAGCGTGCCGCCGTCGGCCGACAGGGCGAGATAGGACGGGTCCAGGACGCCGTCCGTGCTGCCCAGCAGGGTCAGCGCGCCGTCGCGCTCGTCCACGGCCGCGGTGACGACGCCGGGTCCGCCCGCCGCCGTGAACGACCCGATGAAGGCCCGCTGCCGCCTGCCGCCGTGGTCTGCCACCTCTGTGCCCTCTCCGTCGATCCGTGGGGCGACGGTAGCAGTCGATCAGTTACGGTCTAGACCAAAGCGAGAGCGTTCGGCGGAGTGCCGCACCGCCTTCACCGCGTCCTGTGCTCGGAGCGGGTGCGCGCCGGAGTCAGGCGCCGGCCAGCGGGGAGCCGGACGGCGCGCGCAGCGGCGCGGCCAGCTCCGCCAGGGCGCGCTCCAGACCGTGCAGATGGGCGAGCGCGCCCGCCTCCGCGGCCGGGCCGGGGGCTGCGACGGGCTCGGAAGCGCCGGCGCGGCCCTCGGTGAGCGCCTTCACCGCGGCCTCTACGCGCCAGCAGGCGGCGGCCAGACGCGCGTCGTGGGACGCCTCCGGATCGGCGGCCACGGCGACCAGTCCGCGGATCTCCCGGGCGCAGTCGTCCAGGAGCGCCAGCGCCCGCCGAGCGCGCCGCTTGCGGCCGCGCATCGGGTTCAGGGGGTGGACGAGGGGCGCGACGGAGAGGCGTACCCGGCCGAGGATCTGCTCCAGTTCGGCCACGCGAGGTGCGGGGTCGGCCGCCGGGGCGCCCGCGAGGCGGGCGGCGGCCTCGGCCGTGCACGCGTGCACGCAGCGCAGGGCCCGCTGGATCCAGCCGTCGGTGACGGCGTGGGTGGTGACCGGCAGCACGAACAGCACGGCGAGCCACGCGCCCAGCGCCCCGACGGCCGTCTCCCCGAACCGCAGGGCGAGCAGCCCGGGGTTGAGCACGCCGAAGAGACCGTAGAGGGACTCGGCGAGCAGCGTGACCCAGAGCATCATCCAGGTGTAGGAGACGGCGGCGGTGTAGAAGACGCCGAAGACGGCGGCGGCCACGAGGACGGCTGTGGGCAGGGCGGCGCCGTGCAGCGGGATGACGACGAGCACGCCCAGGCAGAGGCCGAGCACGGTGCCGAGGACCCGGCGGAAGCCGCGCACCAGCGTCTCGCCGCGCGAGGCGGTGTTCACGAAGACCCACCAGGTGGCGCCGACGGCCCAGTACCACCGCTGCCCGGACAGGAGCTGGCCCGCGACGACCGCGAAGCCGGCGCCGGCGGTCGCCTGCACGGCCTGCCGGGTGGTGATCCGGGCCAGTCCGGCGCCGCTCGGCGGCGATGGCGCGGTGACCGGCGGCAGCCGCCGCTCGTAGCACCACAGCCCGAATCGGACCGCCGCCGCGCTGAGCACCGCCAGCAGAACGGCGGCGGTCAGCGCGGGCATCTGCGCGGGAGCGGCGTGCAGGAACTGGGCCACGAAGAAGGTCATGAACGCGAACACGCCCAGGCTGTGGCCCCGCGGCCCCCAGCGGCGGGCGTACACGCCCGCGCCGACCACGGCGAGGAAGACGAGGTCCCGGGCCACCGGCCGGTCGTGCAGTGCGACCGCCGCGGCGAGGACGGGAACGCCGACCACCGGCAGCAGCGCGGTCGTGACCGCCTGGCCCCGGACCGTGGGATCCGTGACGGTGAACAGGGCGAGCAGCGCGGCGAGACCGCCGGCGACGGCTTCCGTGAGGGAGTGTCCGACCTGGCCGCAGACGGCCGCGGCCAGGCCGATGCCGAGGACGGCACGGGCCGCGAAGCGCAGCCGCACCCGCCCCGGGTCCGGGGCCGTGAACACCCTCTTCAGCACTGCGTACCGCCTCCCTGGCAGCCGTGTTCCGCCGGGGCGAAGGAAACGCCGGTGGCACACGAACGAAAAAGGCGCCGCGGTGATCCGCAGCGCCATCGACGACCCCATGAGAGCATCACTGTGCCCTCTGGCTCAAGTGTCGCCCAGAACACTGAGCCATTGGCACAACGCGCGTCGTCGAGAAGGCGCTGACAGCAGGCCATTGGACGGCTCGGAGTGGCCCAGCCGGAGCGGCTGCCGTAGGGCCATTGGTACAGTCGGCATCCGTCGCCGCGGCGAACCGGCACGGGAGAGAGCGGGCGCTGACATGGCCGTGGACGCACTCGACACCCGCATCCTGCGGCTGCTCCTGGAGCAGCCCCGCACCAGCGTGCGCGAGTACGCCCGGATCCTCGGCGTCGCCCGCGGCACCCTCCAGGCCCGCCTGGACCGTCTGGAACGGGACGGCGTGATCACGGGCACCGGTCCCGTCCTCTCCCCCGCCGCCCTCGGCCACCCGGTGCTCGCGTTCGTGCACATCGAGGTCACCCAGGGGCACATGGACGACGTCGGGGACGCGCTGGCCGGGGTGCCGGAGATCGTCGAGGCGTTCTCGATCACCGGCGGCGGCGACTTGCTCACCCGGGTCGTGGCGCGCGACAACGCCCACCTGGAGGACGTGATCCAGAAACTGATCAGCCTGCCCGGGGTGGTGCGCACGCGCACCGAGGTGGCGCTGCGCGAGCGGGTCCCCCACCGGCTGCTCCCGCTGGTGGAGTCGATCGGCCGCACGGCGAAGGGGTGAGCGAGGGCGCGGCGAGGGGGGCGCGGCGAGGGCGAGGTGGGCGCCCGCGTCAGGAACGGCCGCGGGGCTTGCCGCGTCGGCCGCTTTTGCCGCCCTTCGCGGTGTTCGCCCCCTTGGCGCCGCCCCGCGCGCCCTTGGCGTTCCGCGGGGCCCCGGCGCCGCTGGCGCCGCCGCGTGCGGTAGTCGCCTTGCCGGTGCGGCCGGCCGCGGAAGTCCTGCGCGCGCCGCCGGCCGCGTCCGTGCGGGCCTCGGCGGAGCGCTCCGGGCCCGGGGAGCGACCGCGGGTGCTGTTGACCGTGCGGCCGCGGACGATCCCGATGAAGTCGTCGACCAGGTCGGTGGTCGCCTCCTCCGGCCACGCCAGCGCCACGCTCGACTGCGGGGCGTCGACGACGGGACGGTAGGTGAGGTCCCGGCGGTGGTACAGACGGGCGAGTGACTGCGGGACGACCAGCAGACCGACGCCCGCGGCGACCAGCTCGACGGCGTCCTCGGTGGTGGCGGGGCGCTCGAAGGCGGCCTCGCCGGGCGGGCGCTCCCAGCCGAGCACGTCGTCCAGCGGGTGGAAGACGACCTCGTCGGCCAGGTCCTCGACGGAGACCTCCTCCGCGGCCGTCACCAGGTGGTCCTTGGGGACGATCACCACACTGGTCTCGGTGTAGAGGGGGATCGCGCTGAAGAACGAACGGTCCACCGGCAGTCGTACGACCCCCGCGTCCGCCGCGCCGTCGCGCAGCGCCCCGTCCGCTTCGACGGCCGGGACCTGGACGAGAGTGAGCGATACTCCGGGCAGGCGCTCGTTCCAGATTCGCACCCACTTGGCGGGCGTCACCCCGGGGACGTACGCGAGCCGGAACGTGGGGGATGCTTCCGAGCCTGTCACCCCGCCAGGTTACCCGGCGTGGTCGGCGTGGTCAGACCTCTCCTCGGCGGTCGATAGTCTGGACACCATGAAGTCGCACCAGACACCCCAGACGATGAAGCCCGCCACCGCGGCGAAGAAGCTGGGTGTGTACCTGCCCGCCACGCCCGCCGAGTTCCAGGAGGGCGTCGTCTCGCGCGCCGAGCTGAACGCGTTGCAGACCGAACCCCCTCAGTGGCTGCGGGAGCTGCGGAACGACGGGCCCCACCCTCGCCCGGTGGTCGCGGCCAAGCTGGGCGTCTCCATCGCCGGCCTGGCGCGCGCCGGAGTCACCGAGGCGCTCACCACGGAGCAGATCGAGGCCCTGAAGCAGGAGCGGCCCGAGTGGCTGGAGAAGGAGCGGGCCACGCAGGCCGAGGTCCGCAAGGAGACGGCCCGGCTGAAGAAGCGGGACGCCGAACGCGCCGCTCAGGACGACGAGCCCCGCCCCTGACACCGCGGGTCCCGGCCTCGCGGACACCTCGGGTCCCGGTCTCGCGCCCCTCGCGGGCCAGGGGCGCTCACGCCGCCCGGGTGCCGCCCGCACGCTGCGCCTCGTCGCGGTGGATCGGGGCGCCCGAGCCGGTGAGCGGTCGCCCGGTGCCGCCGCGCCGGGTGGCGACGATCTCCGCCGCGATCGACAGCGCGGTCTCCTCGGGCGTCCGGGCGCCGAGGTCGAGGCCGATGGGCGACCTGAGCCGGGCCAGCTCCTGCTCGCCGACACCGGCCTCGCGCAGCCGCCGCTCGCGGTCGGCGTGGGTGCGGTGCGAGCCCATGGCGCCGACGAAGGCGAGGGGCATCCGCAGGGCCGACGTCAGCAGGGGTATGTCGAACTTGACGTCATGGGTGAGCACGCACAGCACGGTGCGCGCGTCGGTCTCGGTGCGCCTCAGGTAGCGGTGAGGCCAGTCGACGACGATGTCGTCGGCCTCCGGGAAACGCCCTCGGGTGGCGAAGACGGGGCGAGCGTCGCACACGGTCACGTGGTAGCCGAGGAACTTTCCCGCTCTCACGAGTGCCGAGGCGAAGTCGACCGCCCCGAACACGATCATGCGCGGCGGCGGCACGTTCGACTCGACGAGGAGGGTCAGGCCCCCCGGGCGCCGGGACCCGTCCTCCGACAGCTCCAGAGTGCCCGTGCGGCCGGCCTCCAGCAGGGCCCGGGACTCCACAGCCGCGGTGCGGTCCAGATCCGTCGTTCCGCCCAGGCTGCCTCGGTACGCCCCGTCGGGCCCGGTCAGCAGCGCGGCGCCGAGCAGATCGGCCGGTCCGCGGACGACCCGGGACAGGGCCGCCGGCTCACCCCGCACGGCGGCCGAGAGCGCCGCCCGCAGCACCGGCCGCACCGGCGCGTGCACGCCGACCGGAGTGACCATGACGTCGATGACGCCGCCGCAGGTCAGTCCGACGGCGAAGGCGTCCTCGTCGCTGTAGCCGAATCGTTCGCAGACGCTCTGCCCCTGGTCCAGCGCCTGACGGCACAGGTCGTAGACCGCTGCTTCGACGCAGCCGCCCGAGACCGAGCCGATGGCGGTCCCTTCGGCGTCGACCGCGAGGGCCGCGCCGGGACCCCGCGGCGCGCTGCCGCCGACCGCCACGACGGAGGCGACGGCGAAGGCCCGGCCCTCCTCGGTCCACTGGAGCAGTTCGTCGGCGATGTCAAGCATGCGCTCCCCCTGAACCGGCGGCCAGCACGCGGTCGGGGCGGATGGGCAGGTGGCGGTGGCGGACGCCGGTGGCGTGCCAGACCGCGTTGGCGATCGCCGCCGCGGCGCCCACGATGCCGATCTCACCGATCCCCTTGATTCCCGACGGGTCCTCGGGGTCCGGGTCCTCCACCCAGTCGGCCTCGACGAACGGCACGTCGGCGTGCGTGGCCACGTGGTACCCGGCGAGGTCGGCGCCGTAGAGGCCGCCGGAGGCGCGGTCCCGGATCGCCTCCTCGTGCAGGGCCATGGAGATGCCCCAGACCATGCCGCCGACGAACTGGCCGCGCGCCGTGAGCGGGTTGATGATGCGGCCGGCCGCGAAGACGCCGAGCATGCGGCGCACCCGCACCTCGCCCGTGGCGACGTCGACCGCGACCTCGGCGAACTGCGCGCCGAAGGAGTGCCGTTCCTTCTGCGCGAGGGCGCCGACCGCCTCGGTGGTGTCGGACCGTACCGTGACGCCCTCCGGCGGGATGTCCGCGCCGAGGGCCAGCCGCTCCCGCAGCTCCGCGGCGGCGGCGGTGACCGCCCAGCTCCAGGAGCGGGTGCCCATGGAGCCGCCGGCGACCATCGCCGGCCCGAAGTCGCTGTCCCCGATCCGCACCCGGACCCTGTCTGGGGGGACCTGGAGCGCGTCGGCGGCGACCAGGGTGAGCGCGGTGCGCGCCCCGGTGCCGATGTCGGCGGCGGCGATGCGGACGGTGAACGTGCCGTCCGCCTCGGCCGTCGCGATGGCCGAGGACGGTTGGGCGCCCGCTGAGAAGGAGGCGGCGGCCGTGCCGGTTCCCAGCAGCCAGCGACCGTCGCGGCGCAGCCCCGGGCGCGGGTCCCGGTCCTGCCAGCCGAACCGGCGGGCGCCCTCGCGGAAGCAGGCGACCAGGTTGCGGCTGCTGAACGGGAGCCCCGAGACGGGCCCGCGCTCGGGTTCGTTGCGCAGCCGCAGTTCGATCGGGTCGAGGCCGCACTTTTCCGCCAGTTCGTCGAGCGCGGACTCCAGCGCGAACGCTCCGGGCGCCTCGCCGGGGGCGCGCATGAACGTCGGCGTCGGCACGTCCAGCGGGACGACGCGGTTGGACGTGTGGTGGGCGTCGGCGTCGTACATCACCCGGGCGGGGCCCGCGCCGGGCTCGACGAACTCGTGCACGGTCGAGGTGAGGCTGAGGCAGCGGTGCTCCAGTGCGCGCAGGCGTCCGCCGGCGTCCGCACCCAGTCGGAGCCGGTGGGCGGTGGGGCTGCGGTAGCCGGTCAGGTAGAACATCTGGCGGCGCGTCATGACGACGCGGACGGGACGCTGGAGGACGGTGGCGGCCATCACCGCCGCCACCTGGTGCGCGCGCACGCCTTTGCTGCCGAAGCCGCCGCCGACGTGTTCGGAGCGCACGCGGACGGACGCCGGGTCGAGCGAGAACAGGTTGGCGATCTCGCCGAGGATCCAGGTCGCGCCCTGGTTGGAGTCGACCAGCTCCAGCCGTCCGCCGTCCCATCGGGCGGTCGCGGCATGCGGCTCCATCATGCCGTGG
Organism: Streptomyces sp. NPDC046985; assembly: GCF_040644415.1. Taxonomy (NCBI): domain Bacteria; kingdom Bacillati; phylum Actinomycetota; class Actinomycetes; order Kitasatosporales; family Streptomycetaceae; genus Streptomyces; species Streptomyces sp. NPDC046985. The sequence goes on along the minus strand of NZ_JBEYWK010000007.1, from coordinate 191,668 downwards.
TGCTCTTCGGGGGTGGTGTACTCCTCGTCGACGACGACGTCGGACGCGGCGAGTTCGGCCTCCAGATCGCCTTTCTCCACCACCGCGGGGATGAAGGTGTCGACCGCTCGGGCTTCTGGGCGGGCGGCGGAGAACTCGACGTCGTGCTCCTGCTGTGCGTAGTGCACGACGAGGGATTCGGCGGCCTCCCGGGCCTGTTCGGAGGTCTCGGCGACGACCAGGGCGACCGGCCAGCCCAGGTGCGGCACCCGGTCGTGCTGGAAGACGGCGCAGGTGGGGTCCGGGGCGCCGAGCATTCCCACGTAGTCGGTGTCCACGCGCGGGGCGTTGCCGTGGTGCAGAACGGCGAGCACACCCGGCATGGCGAGGGCCGAGTCGGCGTCGAGGGACTGGATCCGGCCGCGCGCGACGGTGGACAGCGCCAGCCAGCCGTGGGCCAGCTCGGCGAAGGGGATCTCTCCCGAGTACCGGGCGGCGCCGGTGACCTTCTCGCGGCCTTCGACGCGGACGTGCGCGGTTCCGGCGGCGCCCTGGGCGGTGGCGCGGGTGTCGGTGGCGGCGGTGGTCATCGGGCGGCCTCCTCGGCGAGTTCGGTGAGCACGGCCGTGATGAGGTTGCGCATCAGGGTCACCTTGTACCCGTTGCGCGGCAGCGGTTCGGCCGCCGCCAGCTCGGCGTCCGCCGCGGCGGCGAAGGCGTCGGCGCCGGCCCGCGCCCCGGTCAGCGCGCGCTCGGCCGTCCGGGCCCGCCATGGGCGGGAGGCGACCGCCCCGAGGGCCAGGCGGGCCTCGCGCACGACGCCGTCGTGGACGTCGAGCGCGGCGGCGACGGAGCCGATGGCGAACGCGTAGGAGGCGCGCTCCCTCACCTTGCGGTAGCGGGAGCGGGCGGCCGCCGGAGCGGGCGGCAGGGTCACGCCCGTGATCAGCGCGCCCGGCGGCAGCACCGTCTCCCGATGCGGTGCGTCGCCCACGGGGCGGTAGAAGTCCTCCAACGGCACGTCGCCGGGTCCGTCGGCTGTCTCGTAGGAGACCACGGCGTCGAAGGCGACGAGGGCCACGGCCATGTCGGAGGGGTGGACCGCCACGCAGTGGGCGGAGGCGCCGAGAATGGCGTGGTTGTGGTGCTCGCCTTCGATCGCGGGGCAGCCGCTGCCGGGGTCGCGCTTGTTGCAGGGCTTGGTCACGTCCGTGAAGTAGCCGCAGCGGGTGCGCTGGAGCAGATTGCCGCCGACGGTGGCCATGTTGCGCAGTTGCCCGGAGGCGCCGGCCAGCACGGCCTGCGTCAGCGCCGGGTAGCGGCCGCGGACGTGCGGGTGGGCGGCGAGGTCGCTGTTGGTGACCGTGGCGCCGATGCGCAGGCCGCCGTCCTCGCTCGGATCGATGCCGCCGAGGGGGAGGTCCCGTACGTCGACGAGCCGCGCGGGGCGCTCGACTCCGGTCTTCATCAGGTCGACGAGGTTGGTGCCGCCGCCGAGGAAGCGCGCCTCGGGATCGGCGCCGAGCAGTGCCACGGCGCCGGCCACGTCGTGGGCCCGCTCGTATCCGAACTCCCTCATGCCGCCGCCCCCTCGCCCGCCGCTCGCTCGCCCGCCGCGGCCTGCTCCGTCGCGGCCTGTTCCACCGCGCGCACGATGGACACGTACGCGCCGCAGCGGCACAGGTTCCCGCTCATCCGCTCCCGGATCTCGTCCGGGGTCAGCTCGGGCGGTCCCGCCGCGGGGCTCACATCCTGCGTCACGGCGCTGGGCCAGCCCGCGGCGTGCTCCTCGATCACCGCGATGGCCGAGCAGATCTGCCCCGGAGTGCAGTAACCGCACTGGTAGCCGTCGAGGTCGAGGAACGCCTGTTGCACCGGGTGCAGCCGATCTCCTTCGGCCACGCCCTCGATGGTGGTGATCTCGCACCCCTCGGCCGCTACGGCGAGCTGGAGGCAGGCCACGGCCCGGCGTCCGTCGAGCAGGACGGTGCACGCGCCGCACTGCCCCTGGTCGCAGCCCTTCTTGGTGCCGGTCAGGTCGAGGTGTTCGCGCAGGGCGTCGAGCAGGGTGGTGCGGTGGTCGACGGACAGCGCGTGTTTCTCGCCGTTGACGTTCAGGGTGAGGGCGCTGTGCGTCGGCGAGGGCGCCAAGGAGGCGGGGTCCATGATCAGCTTCTTTCGCTATCCGAAAACGCGTCAGAGACGGCCTGACAGGCAGAGGGATCGGGAGGTGAGCGGATGTCAGGAAGCAAGGCAGCAGGGCGAGAAGGGACGGGAAGCGTCGGGAGGGGACCGCTGGGCAGAACAAGACGTGCGAGGAGAGCGGGTCGAGGGTCAGGTCCGCACATGGCGCAGACGCGGTGCTCACCACTATGCTGCGGTGAAGCGGACAATTGTCCGCTATCAAGGAATCTACCGGACAATTGTCCGCTTAGCAAGGCCGGGTGCGGCCCCGTACCCGAAAGGAGGACGAGTGCGGCAGAAGAGGGACGCGCCGCTGCGCTCGGACGCGCAACGCAACCGCGCGACCATTCTGGAAGTGGCGCTCGCCGAACTCACCCGGTGCGCGGACGTGCCGTTGAGCATGATCGCCCGGAAGGCGGGGGTCGGACAGGGCACCTTCTACCGCAACTTCCCCAACCGCGAGGCGCTCGTCCTGGAGATCTACCGCCACGAGATGCAGCACGTCGCCGACAGCGCGGCCCCGCTGCTCGAGACCCGGGAGCCGGAGGCGGCGCTGCGCGAGTGGATGAACCGGCTCGCCCGGTTCGCCATGACCAAGGCCGGCCTCGCGGAGGCGATCCGCCAGGCCACCAGCGAGCCCGGCGGCCCCGAGAAGCCGGGCAACAGTCCGCTGCGGGCCGCGGCCGACCGGCTGCTCCGCGCCAGCGAGCAGGCCGGGACCATCCGCCCCGGCGTGACGCCCGACGACTTCCTCCTGGCCATCGCCGGTCTCTGGCAACTCGACCCGCACGGCGACTGGCAGCCGCGCGCCGCCCGCCTGCTGGATCTCGTCATGGACGGCCTCCGCGCGGGCGCACCCGCGCCCCGACCGCGGCAGCGAGGCTAGTCGCGTACTTCGCGGGTCGTTGACTCAAGGATCTCCTGGGCCAACCCGGCGACACCGTCCCCTGGTAGGCGGCGGGCGGAAGCGCTGTAGACCGTGCGCCCCTGCGGACCCGCTGGAGCGCGTTCCCTCACAGCCGGGCTCCGCTCCCCCATTGGGGCTGAGAGCGGGAGAGGGAAGGGGTCCCACCGGCGGCCGTTCCCCCCTCCCCCATGGACGCATCAGCCCGTCACCAGCGGTCCCGGTGGATCACCTCCGACACCGGGCGGCGCCGTACCGGTCCGAAGTTGCCGCGTGGCCAGCCCACGGGGATCGCCGCGAAGGTGTTCATGTCCTCCGGGATGCCCAGGGCCGCCTTCCATTCGTCCTCCAGCATCAGGTGCCAGATGGTGATGTTGGCCGCCAGCCCCAGTCCCCGCGCGGCGAGCAGCAGGTTCTGCACGCCCGGATAGACGCAGGAGCCCTCCGCGAGGGCCGCGAAGCGCGTCTGGACGGCCGCCATGCGGAGCGTCGCCTCGGGGCCGAGGGCCTCCGCCGAGGCGTGCAGCCCCTCCTCGTCGAGCCTCGGCTCGGGGAACCGGTAGCAGGGGATGATCAGCGCCGGGGTCTCGGCGAAGTGGTCGCGCTGGTATGCGATGGCGGCGACCATGCGGGCGTAGGCCGCTTCGTCCATGCCCTCGGGGGCGTGCTTGCCCGTGGTCGCGAGGTAGGCGTCGACGCAGCGCTTCCACAGCGGCGCCAGACGGGCCATGACCGCGGGGTCGGTCACCACCACGTACTCGTACTTCTGCATGTTGCCGCCGCTGGGGCCCCAGACGGCCGCCTGGATGAGCTGCTCCAGGACCTCGTCGGGAACGGGGTCGGGCTTGATGCGGCGCATCGCCCTCATGGTGGACATGGTGGAGAACAGCCCGGGGGCCTCTTCGCCGGCGCTGGGCGCGGCCGCGGTGCCGGTTTCGGTACCGGAATCGGTCTTCATGATCGCGAGTGTAGGGACACGGGAGGCGGGTGCGTAGACGGGGGACGGGAACGGCCTCACTGGCCGCCCAGGCCCGCCGTGGCAACGGACTTGACGATGTGTCGCTGGAAGAACAGGAACACCGCGACCAGCGGAAGCGCCGCGAGGACGGCGGACGCCATGGTCTGGGCGTACTGGACGCCGTACGCGTCCTTCACCGAGGTGATGCCCACCGGAAGCGTCATGAGGGACGGGTCCGAGGTGGAGACGAACGGCCACAGGAAGTTGTTCCAGGCGCCGATGAACACGAAGATCGCCACGGCGGCCAGCATGGGCCGGGACAGCGGCAGCAGCACGGACCAGAAGATCCGCCAGTGCCCGGCGCCGTCGATCCGGGCGGCCTCCTCCAGCTCGCGCGGCAGCGAGTCGAAGTGCTTCTTCAGGATGAACACCATCACCGGCGCCACCGTCTGCGGCAGGATCACCGCCGCGTAGGTGTCCACCAGGTGGAGGGTGAGCATCTGCTGGAACCACGGCACGATGAGGATCTGCGGCGGCACCAGCACCGCGGCCACGGTGAGGGCGAACATCGCGCGGCGTCCGGCGAACAGGGTGCGGGAGAAGGCGTAGCCCGCCATGGCCGAGACGAGCACGGTGATCACCGTGACGGCCGCGGCGATGAGGAGGCTGTTGAGCATCCACAGCGGCAGGTCGCCGCGCTCCCAGACGGTGCGGAAGCCGTGCAGGGTGAAGCCGTGCCGGGGCAGGAACCACCGGGCCGGGTCGCTGGCGTCCGTCTCGGACTTGGCGGCGGTGAGCACGGCCCACAGCAGCGGCAGCAGCCACGCCGCGGCCGCGACGGCGAGGACGGCCAGGGCGAGCCCGCGGGCGGCGCGGCTCTCGCCGAGCGTGAGGTTCGTGCGCCGCCGGGGCGGGACGCGGCGGGCCGTCTCCGGGCGGGCCGGGCGGTGTGGGCGTGGTGCGCGGGAGCTCCGGGAGGCGTCGACGGGCAGTTCGGTGGAGGTCATGTCACTTCTCCCGGCGGCGGAGGGCGGCGTACTGGGCCGCGGAGGCGAGCAGGACGAGCGCGAAGAAGACGTAGCTGATCGCGGAGGCGTAGCCGAGCCGGTAACCGGTGAAGCCGACGTCGTAGACGTACTCGACGATCGGCCGGGTGGCGCCGTCGGGGCCGCCCTTGGTCAGCAGGTACACCTGGTCGAAGACCTTCAGGGAGGCGAGGATCTGGAGCACGGTGATGACCGCGGTGATGCGCCTGAGCTGGGGAAGGGTGATCGACCGCAGGCGGCGCCAGGCGCCCGCGCCGTCGAGGGCGGCCGCCTCGTACAGGTGGTCCGGCACGGACTGGAGGGCGGCGAGGTAGAGCAGGAAGTTGAAGCCGACGGTCCACCACAGGGTGGTCAGGGCGACGGCCCACATGGCGACCGACTCGTCGCTGAGCCAGGTCAGCGGGCCCACGCCGATCACGCCCAGCAGGTGGTCGACGAGGCCGAGGTCGGGCTGGTAGAGCCAGATCCACAGCAGGCTGACGACGCCGACCGGCAGCAGGTAGGGGGCGAAGAAGGCCAGCCGCCACACCCACTGACCGGGCAGCCCGGTGTGCACGAGCAGTGCCATGCCCAGCGCCACGGCGACCAGCGGGACGGTGGAGATCAGCGTGAACCACGCCGTGTGCCACAGCGCCCGCCACATCTCGGCGTCCCCGAACGCCTCGGTGAAGTTGTCCAGGCCGACGAAGCCCGGGGTGTGGGCCGACAGCGAGGTGTCGGTCAGGCTCATCCACAGCCCCTGGGCCAGCGGCCAGAGCATGAAGAGGGCGAACAGCACGAGGAAGGGAAGCGCGAACAGCAGGCCCGGGGAGAGCAGCCGGCGCACGAACGGGACCCCGGGGCGGGGCGAGGCGTGGGGCGAGGACATCTTTGGCGCCTCCTGCGCGGTGGACCGCGGCCGGGTCAGGCCGGGCTGGGCTGGGAGAGGAAGGTGTTCAGGCGCCGCACCATGGCGCGCGCCGCGCGGTCGGGGGCGAGCCCGTCGAGCAGGGCCTGCTGGAGGACCTGGGATATGGAGTTCTGGAAGTCCGACCCGGCGCCGGCGAACCAGAACGGCGGGTCGAGGACGACGTGGTCCTGTGCGCTCGCGTAGTGCGCCTGCGGCTGGAGGCTCCGGTAGGCGGCGGTGCGGGTGACGGGACCGTAGGCGGGGATGTGTCCCGCGGTGGCCCAGATCTGACCCGCCTTCAGCAGGGCGGCGACGGCGCGGTGGGTGCGGCGGCGGCGCTCGGGGTCCGGGTGGGGATGGTGCGGCAGGACGAAGGAGTGCGAGTCGGCGTACACCGCGGGAGTGCCGAAGACGGTGGGGAACGGCGCGGCGCCCACCTTGGGGTCCGCGGCGCGGAAGGTCCCCAGCTCCCATTCGCCGGAGAGGATCATCGCGGTCTGCCGGTTGGCGAAGGCGGCGATGGCCGCCGGGTAGTCGAGTCGCCTGGGGTTGACGCGGCCGTCCACGAGCCGGGCCATGAAGGCGATGACCTCCGCCATCCGGTCCACGTCGGCCTCGGCGGGGCCGCCCTCGGGGAGGCGGAGGACGCCGCCGGTCTGCCGGTACAGCCCGTAGAACAGCCGCCAGCCTTGGGCGGTGTCGGTGACGTAGCCGAAGGCGATGCCCTGGCGGCCGGACGCCTTCGCCAGTTCCCGGCCCGCGGCCAGGAAGCGGTCGGGAGAGGAGAAGGCGTCGGCGTCCAGGGCGCCGTCGCTCTTGAGCAGTCCCGCCTTGGCGGCCGGCTCGGGGTGGTAGAAGACGATGAAGGGGTGGGTGTCCAGGGGGATGGCGTAGGTCCGGCCCCGGAACTGGGTGCGGGACCAGACCGCGTCGGTGAACGCGTCCGGGCGGACGCCGTATTCGGCCAGGACGTCCAGGTCCCAGGGGTCGAGCAGGCCGGTGGGCGCGTAGCCGGCCAGTCGTGACATGTGCGAGACGGCCGTGTCGGGGCCCCGGCCGCCGGCTGATGCCATGGCCAGCTTGGTGTAGTACGGGGTGCCCCATTCGAGGACGGTGCGGTCGATGCGGGTGCCCGGCATGGCCGGTTGCGCGGCGCGCACCATGTCGTTGAGGAGACCGCCGTCGGCCCCGCTGAACAGGTCCCACAGCCGGACGGTCGAGGCGCTGGACGCCCGCGCCGCTCCGCAGCCGCTCACGGCGGTGGCGGCTGCCGCGGCGGCCAGGGCGCCGGTCAGCGCCCGGCGCCGGGTGAGCCCGGACGCGCGTGCCGATCCTGGGGTGCCGGTCATACGACTCCTTCCCGGTACGGGCGGTACGGACGGACGTGCTCGTGCCGTCCGGTTCCGGTCCGCCCGCCCTACATCGTTGTAAGGTGCAGCAGGAAGCGCTCTCGGCCGTGCGGCCGTGTCTGACAGTGCGTGGGGCCGTGCGCGGAGCGCCGCGTCACGGACGTTCGAAGGCGGCCGGCCGGGTCTGCGCCGCGCGGACGCGGGCGACGTCGACCTTGTCGGAGCGGTCGAAGCGGTAGACGCCGTTGCGCTCCTGGAAGACGTCGGTGAGCTGGGTGTAGCAGTAGCCGAACATCTCCGGATCGTCGAGCAGGACGCCGGTGAGCGCCGTGAACCGCTCGATGAAGTCCTCTTCGCCGCGGGGCCTGGCGCCGTAGCCCCACGAGGTCCCGCTCTGGTCGCCGTCCGCCTCCGCGGCCGTCTCGGGGTCCCACCAGATGCCGCCGAACTCGCTGCAGAAATAGGGCTGTCCGCGATAGGGGGCCGACCAGGGGCGTCCGTCGGGGGCCGCGTTGACGTAGGGGCGGTCCTCGGCGAGTCCGGCCATCGTCTCGGCGAACGCGGCCGGGTCCTGCTCGTAGCAGTGGGAGTCGTAGACGTCGGTCTCCGGAACCCGGTGCGCGTAGCCGGAGGCGTCGATGACCGGGCGGCTCGGGTCGGCCAGCTTGGCGGCCAGGAACATCGCCCTTGTGACGTCGTCGAGTGAGGTGATCCGGTCGTGCAGGCGCTGATAGGTCTCGTTCAGCGGGCACCAGCCGACGATCGAGGGGTGCGAGCGGTCGCGCTCCAGCGCCTCCAGCCACTGGGCGACGTACGCGGCGTCCGGCCGCTGGTTGTCGTCGCGCACGCCGACCTCGCAGCCCCAGTCGCCGAACTCGCCCCACACCAGGTAGCCGAGGCGGTCGGCGTGGTAGAGGAAGCGCTCCTCGAACACCTTCTGATGCAGGCGGGCGCCGTTGAAGCCGGCGCGCAGAGCGAGTTCGATGTCGTGGACCAGCGCCTCGTCGGTGGGAGCGGTCATCAGGCCGTCCGGGTAGTAGCCCTGGTCGAGCACCAGGCGCTGGAACACCGGCTCCCCGTTGAGCAGCAGCTTTCGGCCGTGGATCGCCACCGACCGCAGCCCGGCGTAGGAGGCGGCCGTGTCGACCACCCGCCCGTCGGCGTCCAGCACGTCCAGGCGCAGCCCGTACAGGTGCGGGTCGTCCGGCGTCCACGGTCGCACCCGGTCCGCGGGGACGGTGAGCGCCAGGCGCGGGCAGAGGTCGAGGTCGGCCCGCGCTTCTGCGGCCACGGCCTCGCCCCGGTCGTCGCTGAGCACCGCGCGCACCCGGTGGCCGGGGAGGTTGGCGGTCAGCGGGAGGTCCAGGAAGAACGTGCCGGAGGACAGCTCGGGCGTGACGCCGGGCCGCTTGAGGGCGACCGCGCGGGGCACGGGCTCCATCCAGACCGTCTGCCAGATGCCGGTCGTCCGGGTGTAGTGGCAGTGGGAGTTGGCGTACCAGGTGGCCTGCTTGCCCCGGGCCTGCGGGCCGTGCCGGCTGTCCCGGGCCCGGACGACCAGGGTGACCTCGGCGCCGGGTGCGGCGATGCCGTCCAGGTCGGCGGTGAAGGGGGTGAATCCGCCGCGGTGGCGGGCCACCTCGACGCCGTCCGCCCAGACGGTGGTGTCGTGGTCGACCGCTCCGAAGTGCAGCAGCACCCGGGCGCCGGTCCAGTCGGCGGGCACCGTCACGGTGCGCCGGTACCAGACCGCCTCCAGGAAGTCCGTCTCCCCGATCCCGGAGAGCGCCGACTCGGGGCAGAACGGCACCGTGATCGTGTCGGCGAGCGCGCGGTCGAGCAGGCCCCGTTCGAGGCCGGTGTCGGAGCGGTCGGTCTCGAACTGCCACGGGCCGTTGAGGTTGAGCCACGCCTCCCGGACGAACTGGGGCCTGGGGTACTCGGGGCGGGGCGGCAAAGACGGCTGCGGGACGGTCATCGCGCTCCTTGCTCTGCGTGCGGGCCATCGGTGCGGCGCTATGGCATCACGCTGATTACATCGATGTAAATACGCAGGAGCGCAGCCAGAGCCCCCCGAAACCGTTTCGTGATGCTCGGTAGGATCGCTGAGGACCGCGGGGGAAGAGAAGGAAGTGCAGCGTGGCGGCGAGGCCGAGGATCAAGGACGTGGCGGCGTACGCCGGCGTCTCCCCCAAGACCGTCTCCAATGTGATCAACGACTTCGAGCACGTGTCGGAGCACACCAGGACCGCGGTCCGCGACGCCATCGAGGCCCTGGGCTACCGGGTGAACATCGCGGGCCGCCAGCTCCGCCAGGGCCGTACCGGCATGATCACCCTGGCCGTCCCGGAGCTGGACGTCGCCTACTTCTCGGAGCTGGCCAAGCACGTGATGGCGGCGGCGGACCGGCGGGGGCGCACGGTGCTGCTGCACCAGACCGGCGGCGTGCGCGAGCGGGAGCTGTCCGCGCTGCACGGTTTCGACGCCCAGTTCACCGACGGCGTCATCCTCAGCCCGCTGTCCCTGACGCCGCGCGACCTGACGTCCGGGCTCGCCCGGCTGCCCGTCGTCCTCCTCGGCGAACGCCAGACGCCGGGCGCCGCGGACCATGTGGGCATCGACAACGTGGCGGCGGCGCGCGAGGCGACCGAGCACCTGCTCGCCCGGGGGCGGCGGAGGATCGCGGTGGTCGGCGGCGCCGTGCGCGGCCGTCGCGGCACCGACGGGCTGCGCACGGAGGGCTACCGGTCGGCGTTGCGGGCGGCTCACGTCGCCTTCGCCGCAGACCTGGTCGTGCCCGTGGAGGCGTACCACTGGCAGGACGGGGCGCGGGCGGCGGCCGCGCTGCTGGAGCGGCGCCCCCGACCGGACGCCCTGCTGTGCCTGAACGACCACCTGGCCCTCGGCGCGCTGCGGGCGCTGCACGAGGCCGGGCTGCGCGCCCCGGACGACATCGACGTGGTCGGCTTCGACGACATCGAGGCGTCGCGCTTCAGCGTCCCGAGCCTGACCACGATCGCCCCCGACAAGGAGGCCATCGCCGCCGCGGCGGTGTCCCTGCTGGCCGACCGCATCGACCGGCCGCGCACCGGGACCGCCCGGGACGTCACGGACGCCGGAACCGCCCGGGACGCCGAGGCCGCCCAGGACGCGGAGGACCGCGTGATCGGCCACCGGCTGGTCGTGCGGGAGAGCACCGGCGGCCGGTCCTGAGCCGGGCCCCCCGCCGTCTGCGGCGACGCAGCGGCGGGAGGCCGGGGGCGCCCGTCAGTTCACGTACACCTCGGCCCGGTCGACGCTGACGAAGGACGCCCCCGAGGACCCGTCGTGCTCCCCGGTCACGCGCACCTTGAGCGTGTGCCGTCCGTACGGCAGGCGCGGGCTCAGGTATTGCAGCGTCTCACCGGTGCGGATCGCCCCGTAGTAGTCCAGGCGCTGCTCGGCGCCGCCGTCGACGGAGAGGGCGGCGTAGCCGTTGCCGGTGTCGCGGACGGACAGCAGGGCGATGCGGGTGCCGGTGAACGTGAACTGGGCGGTGTTCCCCGCGCGGTCGCTCCAGTGGTCGTCGCCCCAGAAGCACTGCGCCGCGCAGCCGGCGCCGGAGTTCCAGGTGCCGGTGTAGGCGAGGGTTCCGTCGCCGTTGGAACGCCCGTCGTCGTTGATCCAGTAGGCGCCGGGGCCCGGGTCGCCGGCGGGGAGGTCCTGGGTGGCGCCCATCGCGAGCGGACGGCCGAGGGCGGGACTTCCGTCGGCGTTCCAGCCGATGCGCTGGGCGCGCGTGGTGCGGTCGCCGTAGGTGAACGCCGAGGTGGTCTTCGCGTGGTAGACGATCCAGTCCTCGGCGCCGTCGGGCGAGCGGAAGAAGGCGTGGTGCCCGGGTCCGTACACCCCGTGGTCGTCGGCGCGGGAGAAGACCGCCCCCTGGTGCTGCGTCCAGTTGGAGGTGACCAGCGGATCGGCGCCGGACGGCAGCGACGTCATCCAGAGCTGGTAGTCCGGCTTGCCGGTGTCGCAGGTCGAGTAGGTCATCCAGGTGCGGCCGTTGCGGTAGAGGAACTCCGGGCCCTCGCGCACCTCGGGGCAGCCTCCGGCCGCGTTGATCGCCACCGCGTCGCCGGAGACGGTGTACGGGTTCGACAGGGGCGCGATGTTCAGGCCGTTGTGCTGGTACTGGTTGACGCCGCTGTAGGCGAGGTAGAGGCGGCCGTTCTGCTGGAGGACGCCGGGGTCGATGGCGAAGTCGGAGGCGTGGTTGGGCGGCGCCAGCTTCGCCTTGTAGTGGTAGGGGCCCGCCGGGTCGTCGCGGTCGGACTCCAGGACGTGGATCCGGTGGTGGTCGTCGACGCCGTCGTCGGCCGTGTAGTAGAGGTACCAGCGGTCCCCGAAGCGGTAGAACTCGGGCGCCCACATGTCCCGGTCGCGCGAGCTGTCGCCGTCCTTCCAGACCGTGACGGGGTCGGAGGTGAGCAGCGTGCTCAAGGAGGGCGAGCGCCACATGCGGATGCTGTCGCCCTGTGTGGTCGTCAGGTAGTAGGACCCGTTCCAGTACGTCATGAACGGGTCGGGCCCGGTGTTGAGCGGGTTGCGGAACGTCCCCGCGGCGGCCGCCGGCCTCGGCGCCGCCGTCGCCGGGCCCGAGGCGGACATCCCGGCGAGGACCGCGGCCACGGCGGTCAGCGCACTCAGCAGGAGCAGCAGGCGGTGCGGTCTCCACGGTCGCGCGCGCATGGCGGACTCCTTCGGCAGGGCCCGCCCCTTGCACCGCGGGGACGAGCGGGGGTGGGGGGCGGCCGTCGCGGCCGGTCGCGCGGTGCGGGCGTCGACGCGTGCACACGTCGCGGCGCCACCGCTCCGTTTGCATCGATGTAAGTCCGACACCGTAGGGCGGGGCTGACACCGCGTCAAGGCTTCCGGCGCCAGGTCCCGCGCCGAGCGACGCGGCGTCCGGGCGCGGCGGGAAGGGCACCGGTCCGGGGCGTCCCGAGGCGGCGCGACCGGTCCGGCGCCGCCCGGCTGCGAGCCCTTGCCACCGCCGAGCCGGGCCGCGTATAACGATGGAAACCGGCGCTGCGCCTTCCCGGCCGGCCGGGCCCGGCCGCCGGGTGCGGAGCAAGGTCGTCGATCCGGGGGCCTCGCCCGGACACGGGAGGATCATCGTGCGGGTGAGCCTGAAGGACGTCGCGTTGCACGCGGGCGTCTCCATCAAGACCGTCTCCAACGTGGTCAACGACCACCCCCACGTGACGGCCGCGATGCGGACCCGGGTGCAGAAGTCCATCGACGAGCTGGGCTACCGCCCCAATCTCACTGCCCGTCACCTGCGCAAGGGCCGCACCGGGATCGTCGCCCTCGCCCTGCCCGAGCTGGGCAACCCCTACTTCGCGGAACTGGCCGCCGAGGTCATCGACGCGGCGGCGCGGCACGACTACACCGTCCTGCTGGACCACACCGGCGGCCGGCGGGACCAGGAGGTCCTGGTCAGCCAGGGCTTCCGCACCCGGGTCATCGACGGACTGATCCTCAGCCCCATCGAACTGGAGGCCGAGGACCTGCGGGAGCGGGCCGAGCCGGTTCCGCTGGTGCTGCTCGGCGAGCGCGACTACGACCTGCCCTACGACCACATCGCGATCGACAACGTCGCCGCCGCCCGCGAGGCCGTGCGCCACCTGATCTCGCTGGGGCGCCGGGAGGTCGCCTTCCTGGGAGCGCGCCGCGGCCGCAGTCAACCCGCCCATCTGCGGCTGCGCGGCTGGCGGGAGGCGCTGGACTCGGCCGGGCTCGTCGCCGACGACCGGCTGGTGGCGGCCACCGACGGCTGGGGCCACGCCGACGGCGCCGCCGCCATGACCCGTCTCCTGGACGCCGGTCACCGCCCGGACGCGGTGTTCGCCTACAACGACCTCATCGCCATCGGCGCCATGCGGGTGCTGGCCGAGCGGGGCCTGCGCATCCCCGAGGACGTCGCCGTGGTCGGCTTCGACGACGTGGTCGAGGGCCGGTTCGGCGCCGTCACCCTGACGTCGGTCTCCCCCGACAAGGCGTCCATCGCCAGGATGGCCGTGGAGTCGGTGCTGTCCCGGCTGGGCGGCGGGAGCGACGGCGCGCGGCGCATCCACGCCGGCTACTCCCTGGTGCGCCGGGAGAGCACCCTCGGCCGCCGCTGAGGCGGCCCGGGGCGCTGCCAGCCGTGCGCGTGCTCCCGGCCCCCGGAGCGCCCGCCCGCCCCGGCGCCCGCTGTCGTCCTCGTCCCTCGCGCTCCCCTCGCTCTCGGCGCCTCCCGCCGCCCCGGCCCCCGCTGCCGCTTTCCGCACCGGCACCGGCGCCGGCGCACGCCTCCCCCGCCCATCGCTCCCGCGTCCCCTGAAGGAGAACCATGGCTGTCTGCACGGCGGTCCGCGAGGACTTCCCCGCCGATGCCCTCCCCGGCGTCACCACCGCCGAGCGCTGGACGCTGCGCTCGCCCAGCGGCGTCCAGGCCTCCGTCCTCACCTTCGGCGCCGTGCTCCAGTCCCTGCGCGTGCCGGACGCCGCGGGCACGGCCGTCGAGGACGTCGTGCTGGGGCTGCCCGGCCCCCGGGACTACGCCGGTCACGGCGCCTACCTCGGCGCCGTCGTCGGGCGGTACGCCAACCGCGTCGCGGGCGGCCGGTTCGTCCTGGACGGCCAGGCGCACCAAGTGCCCGCCAACGACCGGGGCAACGCGCTGCACGGCGGTCCGGACGGCTTCGACCAGCGCCCGTGGCGGGCGCGCCCCCTCACCCGGTCCGACGGCGCCACCGGGGTGCGGCTGGCGCTCGACAGCCCGGACGGCGACCAGGGCTTTCCCGGCGAACTGGCCGTCGTCGTCGACTACCTGCTGTCCCCGGACGGCACCCTGACCGTCGACTACTCGGCCCGCGCGGAGCGTCCGACGGTGGTCAACCTCACCCACCACGCGTACTTCAACCTCACCGGCAAACCCGAACTGGGCGTGCTGGACCACCTCCTGACCGTGGACGCCGACGCCTACCTGCCGGTCGACGACACCTCCATACCGCTGCCCGGCGCCCCGGCGCCGGTGCACGGCACGCCGTTCGACTTCACCGGCCCGCACGCGCTGGGCGCCCGGAGCGACGCGCCCGACGAGCAACTGCGCGTCGCGGGCGGCTACGACCACTGCTGGGTCCTGCGGGACCACCCGTGGAACCGCAACGGCGGCGCCGGGACGGAGACGGCGCGTGCGCAGGCGCTCGTCCTGCACCGCGCGGCACGCCTGGAGGATCCGCGCAGCGGGCGGATCCTGGAGGTCCGCACCACCGAACCGGGTCTCCAGGTCTACTGCGGGCAGCAGTTGGACGGCGCTCTGCGGGACGCCGAGGGCAGGGCGCTCACCAGGCACGCGGGCGTGTGCCTGGAGACCCAGCACTTCCCTGACTCGCCCAACCGCCCGGACTACCCCAGCACGGTGGTCCGTCCGGGTCAACCGCTGCGCAGCCGCACGGAGTTCGCCTTTCCGCATGTGAAGGGCGCCTGAGTCCCGGGCGCCGCACGCAGGCGGGCGCGCCCGTGCGACCACGGGTTCTTGCGCCGACTCTTTACACGCATCTTCCAACGATGTAAAACCTGGTGCAGACCGGGCCCGGCCCCTTCAGTACAAAGCTCATCGGCACCTAGCGCGTCCTCGTCGCGGCCCTGCGCACCACGGGCGGCCACCGCCGCCGTACGGCTCTCGCTGTGTCATGTATCTGCCATTGTGCTCACCCGGAACGGGGTCTCCCATGACTCACCGCACCAACGCCATCCGCCCGCTCCTCGCCCGTCCCGTGCTGGTCGCGTGCGCGGCCGCGCTCGTCCTGGCCACGGCGGGATGCACCAAGTCGGAGGACGACGACTCCGGCAAGGGCGGCGCCGCTTCGGCGTCCAGCGGCGGCGGGCAGCAGGTCGCCACCCCCGCCGCCGGCGGCAAGACCTGCACCGTCGGCGCCTACGGGGCGAAGAAGCTCGACCTCAAGAGCGCCAAGGTCGGCTTCTCGCAGTCGGAGAAGGAGGCGAACCCCTTCCGCATCGCCGAGACGCAGTCCATCAAGGACGAGGCCGCCAAGCGCGGTCTGACGCTGCTGACCGCCAACGCCCAGTCGCAGTTCTCCAAGCAGATCAGCGACGTGCAGGACCTGCTCGCCAAGGGCGCGAACCTGCTGGTGATCGCACCGCTCAACTCCGACGGCTGGGAGCCGGTGCTGCGCGCCGCCGCGGCCCGGAAGGTGCCCATCGTCACCATCGACCGCAAGATCAACGCCACCGCCTGCAAGGACTACGTCAGCTTCATCGCCTCCGACTTCATCGAGCAGGGCAAGCGGGCCGCCGACCAGATGATCAAGGCGACCGGCGGCAAGGGCCAGATCGCCATCCTGCTCGGCGCCGCCGGGAACAACGTCACCACCGAGCGCACCAAGGGCTTCAAGGACCGCATCGCCGAGAAGGCGCCGGAGCTCAAGGTCGTGTTCGAGCAGACCGGCGACTTCACCCGCGAGAAGGGCCAGCAGGTCACCGAGCAGCTCATCCAGTCCAAGCCCGGGATCAACGGCCTCTACGCGGAGAACGACGAGATGGGCCTCGGCGCGGTGGGCGCCCTGAAGGGCGCGGGCAAGAAGGCCGGCCAGGTCAAGATCGTCACCGTGGACGGCACCCGCAACGCCGTCCAGGAGATCAAGGACGGCTGGATCCAGGGCGTCATCGAGTCCAACCCCCGCTTCGGCCCTCTCGCCTTCCAGACCCTGGACGAGTTCACCCAGGGCAAGCCGGTGGCCCAGGACATCATCATCCAGGACAAGGCGTACGACACGGCCAACGCGGCGCAGAACATCGGCATGGCGTACTGAGCCCGGCGCCGGCCGCCCGGACCGCGACGCGCGGCGCTCCTCGCGAGACCGCGCGTCCGGTCCCCGGCCGCCGCAGCCGCTCGCTGCCCCCGCCTTCCCTCCGTCTCGCCCATCTTCTCTACCTTTCACGCATCGGAGGCCCGCGTGGCTCCTCCCGCCTCCCGCACGCCGGTGCTCACCGCCCGCGGCATAACGAAGACCTTCCCCGGCGTCCGCGCCCTCGACGACGTCTCCCTCACCCTGCACGAGGGCGAGGTACGCGCCCTCATCGGCGAGAACGGGGCAGGCAAGTCCACGTTCATCAAGGTCCTGACCGGCGTGTACCAGCCGGAGGCCGGCGAGGTGCTGCTCGGCGACGAGCCCGTGCGCTTCGGCACACCGCTGCACGCCCAGCAGGCCGGCATCTCCACCATCTACCAAGAGGTCAACCTCGTCCCGCAGATGAGCGTGGCCCGCAACCTGTTCCTGGGCCGCGAGCCGCGCAACCGGCTGGGCCTGCTCGACCTGCCCCGCATGCACCGCGAGGCGCAGGAGCTGCTGCGCGGCTACGGCGTCCGCGTCGACGTGCGCCGTCCGCTGCGCGTGATGGGCGTGGGCGCCCAGCAGATGGTGGCTCTGGCCCGCGCCGTCGCCGTCAACGCGCGCGTCGTCATCATGGACGAGCCCACCTCGGCGCTGGAGCACCGCGAGGTGGAGACGCTGTTCGAGGTGATCCGGCGACTGCGCGACCAGGGCATCGCGGTGATCTACGTCAGCCACCGCCTGGACGAGCTGTACGCCGTGTGCGACACCGTCAGCGTGCTGCGGGACGGCCGACTGGTGCACGAGGGAGACCTGGCCGGCCTGGACCGGCTCACGCTGGTCTCCACGATGCTCGGCCGGGAGCTGGGCGAGGTGCGCCGCGAGGGGGTCACCACCTTCAGCGGGCACCACGACGCGGCGAGCCGCGAACCCGTGCTGACCGCGCGGGAGCTGAACGTCCCGCACACGCTGCGGGACGTGTCGCTCGACGTGCTTCCGGGCGAGGTCGTCGGCCTCGGCGGCCTGCTGGGCTCGGGGCGCTCGGAGACGGTCAAGGCGATCGCCGGCGCGCTGCCGGTCCGCTCGGGCCGGGTGACCGTGGCCGGTGCGCCGCTGCGCGGCGGGTCGACCGCCGCCGCCGTCCGCGCGGGCGTCAACCTGCTCCCGGAGGACCGCAAGAGCGAGGGCATCGTCCCCAACCTGTCGGTCCGCGAGAACATCGCCCTCGCCGTGCTGCCCCGGCTCTCCCGTTTCGGCCTGGTCTCCGAGGCCCGGGTCGACAAGGTGGTGGACACCTTCATCCGCCGGCTGCGCATCAAGACCGCCGGCCCGCACCAGAAGGCAGGCGAGCTGTCCGGCGGCAACCAGCAGAAGGTGCTGCTGGCCCGCTGGCTCGCCATGCAGCCGAAGGTGCTGCTGCTGGACGAGCCCACGCGCGGCATCGACGTGGGCGCCAAGGCCGAGGTGCAGCGGCTGGTCGACGAACTCGCCGAGGACGGACTCGGCGTGGTGCTCATCTCCTCCGACCTGGAGGAGCTGATCGAAGGATCCGATCGCGTGGTCGTACTGAAGGACGGCGCGGTCGTCGGCGAACTGACCGGGGACGACGTGACCGAGGACGAGCTGATGCGCGCCATCGCCGCCGACACGCCCAGCGGCGGGCACGAGGCGCACGGACAGCACGAGGCGCAGGCGAAGCAGACGGAGCACGGACAGCACGAGGAGGCGGTCCCCCATGACTGACCTCGCCGTGCGCCCCGCCTCCCTGGACCGCGGGCGCCTGCTGCACTGGCTTCAGGAGTACGGCGTGTACGCGGGCGTGGCGGTGCTGCTCGTGGTGAACCTCGCCGTCACCCCGCACTTCCTGTCGGCGGAGAACTTCCGCACCCAGGCGGTCCAGGTCGCCCCGGTGATGATCGTGGCGCTGGGCATGGCCCTGGCCATCGGCACCGAGGGCGTGGACCTGTCCGTGGGCGCGGTGATGGCCCTGTCCGCCTCCGTGCTGGCGCTCTACCTCGGCTACGGGCTGCTGCCCGCGCTGCTGGTGGTCGCGCTGTTCGCGGCGGCGGTGGGACTCGCCAACGGGGCGCTGGTGGCCCTCGTCGGGGTGCAGCCCATCGTGGCGACCCTGGCGCTGATGGTCGGCGGCCGGGGCCTGGCCCTGGTGCTGCTGCCCCAGCTCAAGGACGTGCGCAACCCCGCCCTGGCCTCGCTGGGCGCCGGGGACGTGCTGGGCGTGCCGTATCTGATCCTGATCGCCGCCGTGCTGGCGGTCGCGGTCGCCTTCACCGTGCGGCGCACCACCTTCGGACGGCAGTTGCTCGCCATCGGCGACAACCGCGCCGCCGCCCGGCTGGCCGGTCTCCCGGTGCGCCGGGTGCTGCTGCTCGTCTACACCGTCTGCGCGCTGCTGGCCGCCGTGGCGGGCGTGCTGGCCACCGCGCGCCTTCAGGCCAGCGACCCCACGTCGCTGGGCAATCTGATGGAGCTGTCCGCGATCACCGCGGTGGTCGTCGGCGGCACCCCGCTGAGCGGCGGACGGGTCCGCATCGGCGGCACCGTGGCGGGCGCGGTGCTCATCCAGCTCCTGACCGCCACTCTCATCAAGCACGATCTGCCCTCCTCCTGGACGCAGATCGCGCAGGCAGCCGTGATCGTGCTCGCGGTGTACGCGGCACGGGGACGGGGGAAGCGATGACCGCGACCGGAACCGACATGACCGAGACCTCCGCCTCCCCGGCCGCCGCGGGACCCGACGGCGCCGCGCCGGACCAGGAGTCGCCCCAGCGCGGCGAACGCCTGAGCGCCCTGGCGCAGCAGCACGGGGCGCTGGCCGTCCTCGTGGTCGTCGTGCTGGCGGCGTCGCTGGGCTTCGACTCGTTCGCCACCGGCGACAACCTCTCCAACATGGCGGTCTCCTCCGCCTTCCTGGCCGTGGTCGCGCTCGGCATGACGTTCGTGATCCTCACCGGCGGCATCGACCTGTCGGTCGGCTCGCTGTTCGCGCTCGGCGGCGTGCTCGCCGCCTGGGGGTCGCGCTACGGCACGGTCGTGGCGCTGCTGCTGCCGCTCGTCGTGTGCGGGCTCGTCGGACTGCTGAACGGGCTGCTCATCGCACGGGCCCGGCTGGCGCCGTTCATCGTCACCCTGGCCGCCATGCTCGGCGCGCGCGGGCTGATGCTGGCCCTGACCGACGAGGGCGCCGACACGTACCTGATCGGCAAGGGCTCCTTCCTCGCCTCCCTCGGCCAGGACAGCACGCTCGGCGTCGGCAACCCGGTGTGGCTCACGGCGGTCCTGTTCGCCGCCGCCGCGCTGGTGCTGCGCCGGGCGCGGTTCGGGCAGCACGTCTACGCGGTGGGCGGCAACGAGGACGCGGCGGCCCTGATGGGCGTCCCGGTCGCCCGCACCAAGATCCTCGTCTACACCGTGTCCGGGCTGTGCGCCGGCCTGGCGGGGGCGCTGAACGCCGCGTGGCTGGCCTCTGGCGTGACCATCCTCGGCACCGGCATGGAACTGGACGCCATCTCCGCCGTCGTCATCGGCGGCACCCTGCTCACCGGGGGCCTCGGCTACGTCAGCGGGTCCCTGGTCGGCGTGCTCCTGCTGAAGGTCATCCAGAACGTCATCAACCAGATCGGCTCGCTCGACTCCGCCTACCAGCAGGTCGTCAGCGGCGCGTTCCTCGCCGTCGTGGTGATCGCGCAGACCTGGCTCGGCCGGCACCGCATGCCCTGACGGCACAGTCCCCCTGTCCCCCGCGCGTCGTCCGGCGCGCACCCGACCGCACCTGTGGCACCTCCTCCCGGCGGCCGCGCTCCCGCGGACGCCTTCCTCCCCCCTCCTCGGAGCGTCACATGTCCCTGCACAGACGTCAGTTCCTGACCCTCGCGACGTTAACCGCGCTCGCCGCGACCGGAGGACCCGTCACGGCGGCCGTCGCCGCCGCCGGCCGCCGCCCCGCCACGGCGCTGCCCCCGGCGGCCGGCGGCCTGTACCACCCCAACGCCGCTCCGCTGCGCCCCACCGCGCTGCTGCGGCTGCCGGTGACCGCCGTCCAGGCGCGCGGCTGGCTGGCCGGGCAGCTACGGCTGCAACTCGACGGCCTGTGCGGCCACTACGACGAGGTCTCGCACTTCCTCGACATGTCGACCACCGGCTGGGTGCACACCGACCGCGTCGGCTGGGAGGAAGTGCCCTACTGGCTGCGCGGGTTCGTCGACCTGGCGATCGTCACCCGCGACCCGGGCGCGCTGGACCGGGCCAAGCGCTGGCTGGAGGCGATCCTGGCCACCCAGCGGTCCGACGGGTACTTCGGCCCCGAGGAGCTGCGCACCCACCTGGGCGGCGGCCCCGACTTCTGGCCGTTCCTTCCGCTGCTCCAGGCGCTGCGCTCCTGGCAGGAGTACACGGGCGACGCCCGCATCGTCCCGTTCCTGACCCGCTTCCTCACCTACATGCACGCGCAGGGCCCCTCCGCCTTCAACCAGAGCTGGGTGTCGTACCGCTGGGGCGACGGCATCGACACCGCCGTGTGGCTCTACAACCGCACCGGCGACGCGTTCCTGCTCGACCTCGTGGACACCATGCACACCCGCGGCGCCAACTGGACGGGCGCGCTCCCCACCGGCCACAACGTCAACATCGCCCAGGGGTTCCGCGAGCCCGCGCAGTACGCGGTGCGCTCCGGCGCCTCCTCCGACGTCCAGGCCGCCTACCGGACCTACGACTCGGTGATGGGCACGTACGGGCAGTTCCCCGGCGGCGGCTTCGCCGGCGACGAGAACGTGCGGCCGGGCTACACCGACCCCCGGCAGGGCTTCGAGACGTGCGGCGTCGTGGAGTTCATGGCCAGCCACGAACTGCTCACCCGGCTCACCGGCGACCCGGTGTGGGCCGACCGCTGCGAGGACCTGGCCTTCAACGCGCTGCCGGCCGCGCTGGACCCGCAGGGCCGGGCGGTGCACTACATCACCAGCGCCAACAGCGTCGACCTCGACGACGCCGCCAAGACGCGGGGGCAGTTCCAGAACAATTTCGCGATGCAGTCGTACCAGCCGGGCGTCGACCAGTACCGCTGCTGCCCGCACAACTACGGCATGGGCTGGCCGTGGTTCACCGAGGAGCTGTGGACGGCCACGCCCGACCGCGGCCTGTGCGCCACCCTGTACGCGCCGTGCCAGGTGACCGCCCAGGTCGCCGACTCCGTGCAGGCGACGGTGCGCGAGGACACCGACTACCCGTTCGGCGACACGATCCGGCTCACCCTCTCCCTGCCCGCCGCCACCGCCTTCCCGCTGCTGCTGCGCGTGCCCGGCTGGTGCCCGAACCCGCAGGTCACCGTCAACGGGCAGGCCGCGAGCGGCGCTTCACCGGGTCCGTCGTTCATCCGGCTCCAGCGCACCTGGCAGAACGGCGACACCGTCGAACTCCGCCTGCCGCAGCGCATCACCGCGCGCACCTGGTCCCGCAACGGCGGATCCGTGAGCATCGACCGCGGCCCGCTCACCTACGCCCTGCGCATCGGCGAGCAGTTCGTCCGCACCGGCGGCAGCGACGCGTTCCCCGAGTACGACGTGCACGCGACCTCGCCCTGGAACTACGGTCTGGCCACCACCGCCGCCGACCCCACGGCCGGACTCGCCTTCGCCTCCTCGGGCGCGCCGGTGCCGGACAACCCGTTCACCCAGTCCGCGGCGCCCTTCCGGATCACGGCTCCGGCCCGGCGCATCCCCGACTGGCACGCCGACGACCAGCACGTGGTCGAGCCGTTGCAGGCGAGCCCGGCGCTGAGCACCGAGGCCGTGGAGACGGTGACGCTGATCCCGCTCGGCGCGGCCCGGCTGCGGATCTCCGCGTTCCCGCTCGCCTCTCCGTCGGGCACGCGGTGGCGTCCCGGCGGCGCCTTCCTCCGCCTGGCCAACCGCCACAGCGGCAAGGTGCTGGGCGTCGACGGGATGTCCGGCGCCGACAGCGCGCAGGTGGTCCAGTTCAGCGACAACGGCACCGCGGACCACCTGTGGCAGCTCGTCTCGAACGGCGACGGCTGGTACCGGCTGCGCAACGCCAACTCGGGCAAGGTGCTCGGCGTGGACAGGATGTCCACCGCCGACGACGCGCGGGTGGTGCAGTTCGCGGACAACGGCACCGCCGACCACCTCTGGCAGCCGGTGGACGCGGGAGGCGGCTGGTACCGCCTGCGCAACCGCAACAGCGGCAAGGTCCTCGGCGTCCTCGGGGCGTCGACGGCGGACAGCGTGGCCGCCGTCCAGCGCCCCGACGACGGCGGCGACGACCACCAGTGGCGGCTGCTGCCGGACGGGCCGGTCCGTCTGGAGAACCGCAACTCGGGCAAGGTGCTCGGCGTCGACCTCATGTCCACCGCCGACAGCGCGCACGTGGTGCAGTTCAGCGACAACGGCACCGCCGACCACCAGTGGACGTTCCTCCCCGACGACGGCGGCTGGTACCGCATCCGCAACCAGAACTCGGGCAAGGTGCTCGGCGTCGACCTCATGTCCACCGCCGACAGCGCGCAGGTCGTGCAGTTCGCCGACAACGGCACCGCGGACCACCAGTGGAGCCTGGTCCACGACGGCGACGGGTTCTTCCGGATCCGCAACCGCAACAGCGGCAAGGTCTTGGGAGTGGACCTCATGTCCACCGCCGACAGCGCCCGCGTCGTGCAGTTCACGGACAACGGCAGTGCCGACCACCTCTGGCGGCTGCTGTGACGCGATGACGGGTCCCCGGGGCCGGGCGAAGCGCCGCCCGGCCCGGGGGTCCGGCTCGGCTCGGGGATCTGGCTTGGCTCGGAGCCCGGCTGGGCTCGGAGAACCGGTTCGGGGACCCGGCTCGGCTCGGAGAACCGGTTCGGGGGCCCGGCTTGGAAAATCAGTCGACAGCGCCCTTTCCCGCCCGGCAGGGTGAACGCCCATGACGAGCAGCGAGCTGTGGACGCGCGAGACGGCCGAACGCTACGACGCCGAGGAGGGCGCGATCTCCTCGCCCGAGGCCCTCGAACCGGCGCTCGCCTTCCTCGCCGAACTCGCCGGTGACGGCCGGGCGCTGGAGTTCGCCGTGGGCACCGGGCGGGTGGGCGTCCCGCTGCGCCGGCGCGGCGTGCCGGTGGCGGGCATCGAACTGTCCGAGCACATGGCGGCGGTCCTGCGCCGCAAGGCCGACGAGGACACGCTGCCGGTCGTCATCGGCGACATGGCCACGACCGTCGTGCCCGGCGAGTTCACGCTGGTCTACCTCGTCTACAACACGATCACGAACCTGCTGACGCAGGACGAGCAGGTCGCGTGCTTCCGCAACGCCGCCCGGCACCTCGCGCCCGGCGGCCGGTTCGTCATCGAGCTGACCGTGCCGCCGCTGCGCTTCCTGCCGCCCGGCCAGGTCGCGGTTCCCTTCGACGTCTCCAAGGGGCACCTAGGCTTCGACACGTTCGACCTGACCGGGCAGGTGCTCGTCTCGCACCACTTCACCCGCGACGGCGAGGACGGCCGCTACCGCCGCACCAGCTCCCAGCACCGCTACGCCTGGCCGGCCGAACTCGACCTGATGGCCCGCATCGCCGGACTGACACTGGAGCGGCGGGTCGCGGACTGGGACGGCACGCCGTTCACCGACGACTCCACGAAGCACGTCTCGGTGTGGCGCAAGCCGGTCTGACACGCGGGCCGCTGGGATGCGCCTTTCACCCGGTTCCCGAGGTGAGGGCGAGGGCCCGCGCCAGGTGTGCGGCCGTGCCGGGCTCAGCCCGGGAACACCATCGCGTCCCGCCCCAGAGCAGCGAAGACGCCCGAGACGCGGCGCGCGACGTCCGCCGCCGTCAGACCGACTCGTTCCAGCACCCGAACGCGTGCGGCGTGGTCGAGGAACTCGACGGGAATGCCGAAGTCCCGGACCGGAACGTCGACTTCGGCGTCCCGCAGCGCCTGCGCGACGGCGGAGCCGACGCCTCCGGCCCGTACCCCGTCCTCGACGGTCACCACGAGACGGTGCCGGGCGGCGACGGCGGGGAGCGCCGCGTTCACCGGTTTGATCCACCGCGGGTCCAGCACAGTGGCGTTGATGCTCTGCTCGGCAAGCAGATCGGCGATCTCCAGGCACATGGGCGCCAGCGCTCCGACCGAGACGATGAGCACGTCGGCCCCGTCCTCGGCGGAGCCCCTGAGCACGTCCATGCCCCCTACCGCGCCGACGGCCGCCGTCTCGGGACCGACCGTGCCCTTGGAGTAGCGCACGACCGTGGGCCCGTCGTCCACCTCGACGGCCTCGCGCATCTGCGCCCTGAGCTGTGCGGCGTCGCGCGGCGCGGCGATCCGCAGCCCCGGCACCACCTGGAGGACGGCCATGTCCCACATGCCGTTGTGCGAGGCGCCGTCGTCGCCCGTGACGCCCGCGCGGTCCAGCATGAAGGTCACCGGGCAGCGATGCAGGGCCACGTCCATCAGGAGCTGATCGAAGCACCGGTTCATGAACGTCGCGTACACCGCCACCACCGGGTGCAGTCCGGCGGTGGCCAGTCCGGCCGCGGAGGCCGCCGCGTGCTGTTCGGCGATGCCGACGTCGAAGAACCGGTCGGGGAACCGCTCGGCGAACGGCGCGAGCCCCGTGGAGCTTCGCATCGCCGCCGTGATCGCCACGATGTCCTCGCGCTCGGCGCCGAGCCGCACCATCTCCTCGCCGAAGACGGTGGTCCAGTCCTTGCCTGAGACGGAGACCGGCCTCCCGCTGTCGGGGTCGATCACCTTCACCTGGTGGAAGCGCTCGTCGGACTCCTCGGCGAAGCTGTAGCCCCGGCCCTTCTCCGTGATGCAGTGAACGATCACCGGGCCGCCGAAGCCCTGAGCGCGACGCAGCGCGTTCTCCACTGCTCCTATGTCGTGGCCGTCGATCGGCCCCACGTACTTCAGGCCCAGATCCTCGAACATCGCCTGGGGCGCGATGAAGTCCTTGAGGCCCTTCTTCGCCCCGTGCAGCGCGTCGTAGACCGAACGGCCGACGAGGGGGGTGCGGTCGAGGACGCTCTTGGTGCGCTCCAGGAACTGCTCGTACCCGTCCGTGGTGCGCAGAGCGGCCAGATGGGTGGCGAGCCCGCCGATGGTGGGGTTGTACGAGTGGCCGTTGTCGTTGACCACGATGACCAAGGGGAGCGTCTTGTCGGCGGCGATGTTGTTCAGCGCTTCCCACGTCATGCCCCCGGTCAGCGCCCCGTCACCGACGACCGCGACCACGGACCGATCGCGCCGGCCGGTCAGCCGGGTCGCCTTCGCGAGGCCGTCGGCCCAGCTCAGCGCCGCGGAGGCGTGCTGGTTCTCGACGATGTCGTGCGGTGACTCGGAGCGGCTCGGGTACCCCGACAGTCCCCCCTCCTTGCGCAGCTTGGAGAAGTCCTGGCGGCCGGTCAGCAGCTTGTGGACATAGGTCTGATGGCCGACGTCGAACACGATGCGGTCCTGGGGAGAGTCGAACACCCGGTGCAGCGCGATGGTCAGCTCCACCACGCCCAGATTGGGCCCCAGATGCCCTCCCGTGCGGGAAACCGCGTCGACGAGGAACTCGCGGATCTCCGCGGCCAGCGGGCCGAGCTCACCGGCGTCGAGCTTCTTCAGGTCCCGCGGCCCGTGGATCGACTCCAGAACGCCCATGCCCATTCTCCTTCGGCGTTGCCGACAGCGACGGAGACGAGGAGCGGCGACAGCCCAGAAGCCTGACCTCCAGCAGCCGCCTCCTCGCGTGTGCGGAGGTGACAGGCTATCAATTTCTCCGCATTTGCGTCGCGTCACGGACGAGGGAAGTCGCCGCCGGGTCTCCTGCACAGGGAGGGGCGAACCGTGACACGCGTATCCGCACGAGACTTCCCCGTTTCCGCCGCCGGATGCCCTCAAGCGGATTCGCCACGCCTCCCGAGAGGGCAGACAGGGCGCCCGCACACCCGGGTCCTCTTCGGAGCCGGCCTGGCCGGGAATTCCCTGACCGTCGTCAATCGTCTTCCGTCAGGAAACCGGCCAGAGCGGCGGTGACGGCCTCGGGTTGTTCGTCCGGGATGAAGTGTCCTGCGTCCGGCACGACGACCCCGGTGGTGTCGTCGGCCCAGGGGCTGAGGGAGGCCGCCATGTCGGCGATGGAACCGTGGCTGCTGGAAATCGCGAGAACCGGCACCGTCAGGCGCCGCCCTTCGAGGGCCTCGTGACACTTCCGCGCCGATTCAGCGACGCAGCGGTAGTAGGCCAGGAAAGCGGGGAGGCCGCCGTCGGCGGCGACGGCCGCGGCATAGTGTTCGATCTCGGCGTCGTCGAAAGCGTCCGGGGAGAACGTCTTGACCTTCAAAAACCAGCCGACGTAGTCGACCTCGCGGCCTGTGATCAGCGTCTCGGGCAGGTCAGGCACGGTGTGAAAGGCGAAGTGCCAGGTCTTCCAGGCCACCTCCGGGTCGAGCGGGACAGCGTCGGGGAGGGTGATGCCCGGGATCCCGGCGTCGAGCAGGGCGACACCGCGCAGGTGGCTCTCGTACTGCACGGCGAGGGAGAAGGCGACCCACGCGCCGATGTCGTGGGCGACCAGCCAGTACGTCGACACGCCGAGCGCTTTCACGGCGGCATGGACGTACGCGGCGACCGTATGCGTGTCGTAGCTGCCGTCCGGGCGTGCGGAGTGGCCCTGGCCCGGCAGGTCGATCGCGAGGACGCGGAACCGGTCGGCCAGGCTGGGCATCACCTTCCGCCATGCCCACCAGGTCTGGGGGAATCCGGCGAGCAGCACGACCGCTGAGCCGTTCGGCTGACCGCCGTCGACCGCGTGCAGTCGGACCCCGTCCGCGTCGACCCAGCGGTGGGTGAAGCCCTCCAGATCCTGTAGTGGCAGGTCAGGGACAGGGTTGTCGGAGACGCGGGCGGTGGATGCGGGGTCAGTCATGGTCGTCCTCGATCCGGGTCGGATGTGCTGGTTCGGTGTGTCAGCCGAGGGGCGACGCCGGTGAGCGCAGCGACGACGAGAGCGACGAGCCGGGCGCCCTAGGTCAGCGTCCCGACGGCCCGACGCGCGCGGCCTCGCCGCGCCCGTCGCCGCCCCCACGGGTCGTCTCCTTGAGCGCCGCGCCGTCATGCGCCCGGCGACCGGGTCGGCGGTGGTCGCGGAAGAACTCGGTGACGTCCTGGGCGAGCAGCCCGGGTTCCTCGTGGGCGGCGAAGTGTCCGCCGCGCGGCATGTGCGTGTACCGCGCGATGTCGTACGTGCGCTCGGCCCAGCTCCGGGGCGGCCGGCTCAGGTCGGCGGGGAACAGGGCGACGGCCGTGGGTACGTCCACCCGTTCGACTCGCCGGGTCAGGCCTTGGGCGTACTCGTAGTAGGGGCGGAACGACGTGGAGATCGTGCGGGTGAACCAGTACAGCGACGCCTGGGTGAGCAGGAAGTCGTCCTGGAAACGGGTGGACAGGTCGCCCCCGCAGTCGCTCCACGCGCGGTACTTCTCCACGATCCAGGCCAGCAGGCCGACGGGCGAGTCGGTCAGGGCGGGGGCGAGGGTGAGAGGGCGGGTGCTCTGCTGGTGCTGGTAGCCGCCTTCCTCCGCCTGCCAGGCCGCGACGGAGGCGAGGTAGCTCTTCTCCTCGGCGGTGAGGCCGGCCGGGTCGGGGTCGGCCGGGGCGGCCACCGCGAGCAGGTGGATGCCGACGACTGCCTCGGGGTGGGCCTCGGCGAGGCGCGAGGTGATGCCTGCGCCCAGGTCTCCGCCGTGGGCCGCGTAGTGCTCGAAGCCGAGTTCGTCGTGCATCAGGCGGTGCCAGAGGTCGTGGGTCTGTTCGGCGCCGGTGAGCGCGCGCCGCTGGGGTGAGAAGGCGAAGCCGGGCAGGGAGGGGACGATGACGGTGAAGGCGTCTGCGGGCTGTCCGCCGTAGCGGGACGGGGTCGCCAGCCGCTGAGCCAGCTCGGTGAGTTCGAGGACGGTGCTGGGCCAGCCGTGGGTGAGGACGATCGGCAGTGCGTCGGGGTGTTCGCCGTCGTAGCGCAGATAGTGCAGGGGGGTGCCGTCGAGGTCGGCGAAGTGCGAGGGCAGGGCGTTGACGGCCGCTTCGTGGCGGCGCCAGTCGTATGCGGCGGCCCAGTAGCGCACCAGGCGACGCAGTTCCCTCTGGTCGGCGCCTGCTTCCCAGCCCTCGCCCGGCCACGGCTCGGGCCAACGAGTGGCCCGCAACCGAGCGCGCAGGTCGTCCAGCTCGGCGTCACTGACCGAGATCACGGGCGGGGTGTCTGGCATGCGTCTCTCCTTGGCGTATGGGATGCCGGGCAGGCCCCGTGGCGTACGGGGCCCCGGGCCGACCCCGTCGACTGACGATCGACGTGGCCCGGCGTGACGGAGGCGAGGGACCTCGCGGGGGCGAGGCCGCCGACAGGGGCGGTCACGATCCGGTGGCCGGGGCGAGGGTCTGCTCGATGGCCGCCCGGATCCGCTCGCGCGACTCCGGCTCCGTCGACAGCAGCGCCTGCATGATCATCCCTTCCAGCAGGGCGTCCAGGCGTGCCGCTGCTTCCGGTCCGGTGAAGCGGGCCAGCACGGCGCGGCTGGCGTTCGTCCACTGCTGCGTCAGGGCCCGCAGGGAGGGGTCGCGCAGCGCCGCCAGGTGCAACTCGAAGCCGAGGACCGCACTGCGCTGCCGGGACGGCCCTCCCTGCACGATGCCCACCAAGACGTCGATGAGCTGCTCGCGCGTCTTCACCTCCGTGAAACCGGTCTCGTACGCGGCGGTCCGTTGCTCGACGTACCAGCCGAACGCCTGCGTCCGCAGTTCGGCCAGACTCGCGAAGTGGTAGGTGACCGAGCCCAGCGGCACGTCCGCGCGGGAGGCCACCTTGCGATGCGTGAGACCGGCCACGCCGTCGGTGACGAGGACGTCGAGCGCGGCGTCCAGAATGCGCGTCCTGCGCTGCGGATCGTGCCGACGCGGCCGCCGTCCCTCGCGGCCTGCGGTCTCTTGCCCTGCGGGGACGATTGCCCGCTCCATGAGAAAACCGTACACCACGTTAAGAACAAGAGTTCTTATCTGGCCTTGTGACGGTGCCAAGGGAACCGCCACCCCATGGTGAGCGGTAGGCCCAGTGCCCAGTCTGTCCCTCCCCGGACACCCCTGCCACCCAGTCCCGGCGGAGGCGACCGGAGAGCGCTCAGCACGGCAGTGTCCCCGTCCGGCCGAGCCGTTCCCCGCGCGTAAGCCTTCTCCGTTGGGAGCACGCACGGTACGGAGACGGGGCGCCCACGCCCGAGGCGGTCTCGGTCAGCTCAGGAAGCTCAGGCGGACCTGGCGGCTGACGTTGGAGACGTTGGTGTCCACCAGGCACACCGACTGCCAGGTGCCCAGTTCCAGGCGACCGCCGAGGACCGGGAGGGTCGCGTGCGGGGGGACGATGGCGGGTACGACGTGGTCGCGGCCGTGGCCGGGGCTGCCGTGGCGGTGCTGCCAGCGGTCGTCCGCGGGCAGCAGGGTGTGCAGGGCGGCGAGGAGGTCGTCGTCGCTGCCGGCGCCGGTCTCGATGATCGCGATCCCCGCGGTGGCGTGCGGCACGAACAGGTTCAGCAGGCCGTCACGGCCGTCGGAGACCTCCCGGAGGAAGGTCTCGCAGTCGCGGGTCAGGTCGACGACCGTCTCCTGGGATCCGGAGGCGACGTTCAGCACTCGGGTGGTGAAGGCACGGGACATGCGCCCCATCCTCCTCGATCTCCGGGAAGATCCGCGCCCCCCGCGCGGTTGACGCCGGGCGTGAACAGCACACGCGAGGTCGAGGCAGTCGTCGTCGGGGCCGGTCAGGCCGGGTTGGCCAGCGCCTACCACCTGCGGCGCGCGGGATTCGAGCCGGACCGCGACTTCGTGGTGCTCGACCGCTCGCCCGCTCCGGGCGGCGCCTGGCAGTTCCGGTGGCCGTCGCTGACCTACGGCAAGGTGCACGGGATGCACGCGCTGCCCGGGATGGAGCTGACGGACGCCGATCCCACGCGCCCCTCCTCCGAGGTCGTCGGCGGTTACTTCGCCGCCTACGAAAGCGCGTTCGACCTCCGTGTGCGCCGCCCGGTGGACGTCCGCGCGGTGCGGGAGGGCGACGGCGGGCGGCTGCGCGTGGAGACCTCGGACGGCGTGTGGACGACGCGGGCGCTGATCAACGCCACCGGCACCTGGGACCGGCCGTTCTGGCCCCGCTACCCAGGTCAGGAGACCTTCCGCGGCCGCCAGACGCATACAGCCCAGTACGCCGGACCCGAGCAGTTCGCCGGCCGGCGGGTGGTCGTGGTCGGCGGCGGCGCCTCCGGCGTCCAGCACCTGCTGGAGCTGGCGCCGTACGCGGCGGCCACCACCTGGGTGACCCGGCGCCCGCCCGTCTTCCGCGAGGGCCCCTTCGACGAGGAGGCGGGCCGGGCCGCGGTCGCGCTCGTCGAGGACCGGGTGCGGCGGGGCCTGCCGCCGCGCAGCGTCGTCTCCGTGACCGGCCTGCCGCTCAACGACGCCGTCCGGCGGGGACTGGCGGACGGCGTGCTGGACCGCCGGCCGATGTTCGACCGGATCGTCCCGGACGGGATCGAATGGAAGGACGGGCGGCGCGTCGAGGCCGACGTCATCCTGTGGGCGACCGGGTTCCGGGCCGCGCTCGGCCACCTCGCCCCGCTCGGGCTGCGCGAGCCGGGCGGCGGCGTCCGCGTCGACGGCACACGGTCCGTCGCCGATCCGCGGGTCCACCTGGTCGGCTACGGCCCCTCGGCGAGCACGATCGGCGCGAACCGGGCCGGACGGGCTGCCGTCCGGGACATCGGCAGGCTGCTGGCCGCGGACGGCGGGGAACCGGCCACGGCGGCCTGAGCCGCGCCGCCTCGCCTTGCCTAGCGCGGCAGCCTGCCTCGCGCGGCACCCGACCTGCCCGGCACCCCACCTCGCGGGGCACCCGACTCCCCCGGCAGCCCACCTCGCGAGGCACGCGGCCTCCCCCGGCAGCCCACCTCGCGGCGCACGCGGCCTCCCCCGGCATCCCAGCTCCCGCGGCGCCCCGCCTCGCACGGCACCGCTGGCCCACCGCGCCGGCCGCAGGCTCACCGCGCCGGCCGCCGCCTCACCGCGCCGGCCGCAGGCTCACCGCTTCGGCTGCGGGCTCTTGCTCGCGGGTCGGGTCATGCTCTGCTGCCGGGCGGCGAACTCGGCGGCGTTGCGCTGGTGCTCGGCGTAGTCGGCGGTGAAGCGGGTGTCGCCCGGTCCCACGGTGACGAAGTACAGCCAGTCGCCGGGGGCGGGGTGGAGCACGGCGTGCATCGCGTCGTCGCCCGGACTGTCGATCGGCGTCGGGGGCAGACCCATGCGCTGGAACGAGTTGTACGGGCTGTCCATCCGCACCGCGTTCGCGTCGAGGGGGGCCAGTGAGCGGTTGAGGCCGTAGTTGAGCGTG
This sequence comes from Streptomyces sp. NPDC046985, assembly GCF_040644415.1. Classification (NCBI taxonomy): domain Bacteria; kingdom Bacillati; phylum Actinomycetota; class Actinomycetes; order Kitasatosporales; family Streptomycetaceae; genus Streptomyces; species Streptomyces sp. NPDC046985. Next base: position 160,051 of record NZ_JBEYWK010000007.1, on the reverse strand, counting down.
GAGCCCATCTGGAGCGGCATGCCGTGCGCCAGCCGGTTGAGGATCACCCGGGCCACCTTCGGCATGTCCGCCTTCGCGACGGATTCGGCCTGGACGACGCTGGCGGCGGTGATCGCCTGATAGAGGTTCATGGACTCGCGCGGGGCGCCCGCGGCCACCGGCGCCCCGCCGAACTTCTGGTCCGCCCGGTCGACCATGGCGGCCAGCAGCGACGTCGGGGTCGCCTTGTCGTCGACGGGGTAGGTCGCCGGGAAGAGGTAGCCCTCGGGGTTGCCCTGGGCGGCGCTCGGCAGTTTCAGGCCACCCTTGGCGACCGAGTCTCTCGTGCTGCCCGCGGGCAGCGCCAGGACCTTGTCGACGGCGGCGAAGACCTGGCTCGCCCGCCAGCCCGGGGGGACCACCAGGGTGCGGGTGCGCGCGGGGGCTTCGCTGTTCAGGGTCAGCAGCGGCACCGCCACGGCGGCGCCGGCCAGGACGGCCCCGGACACGACGAGGGCCAGCCGGCCCCGGCCTGTCAGTCGGGCGGTCTTGTGTGACGGAATGTTCGTCTGCATGCGGGCACGGTAACCCCCGAACGCCCCCAAACCCGGCATATCGTCATCTTGTCGGCTCCAGTTGGGCGTCCCGGCGGACCAGCGCCGCATAGCGGCCGTCGCGCTCCAGCAGCTCCTGGTGGGCACCCTGTTCGGCCACGCGTCCGGAGTCGAGGACCACGATCTGGTCGGCGCCCCGGACGGTGGACAGCCGGTGGGCGATGGTGAGGGTCGTCCGATCGGCGGACAGGGCGTCGATGGCCTGCTGCACGGCGGCCTCCGTCCGGGTGTCCAGGGCGCTGGTGGCCTCGTCCAGGATGAGCACCGGTGGGTCGCGCAGGATGGTGCGGGCGATGGCCAGGCGCTGCTTCTCGCCGCCGGAGAACCGGTGTCCGCGCTCGCCGACCACGGTGTCGTAGCCGTCGGGCAGGGCCGCGATGTGGTCGTGTATCTGGGCCGCCTCGGCCGCCTGCCGCAGCTCCTCGTCCGTGGCGTCGGGCTTGGCGAAGCGCAGGTTGTCGGCGACCGAGGCGTGGAAGAGGTACGTCTCCTGGGAGACGACGCCCACCGCGCGGGCGAGGGTGTCGAAGTCCAGGTCGCGTACGTCGACCCCGTCCAGGGTGACGCGGCCGCCGGTCACGTCGTACAGCCGGGGCACCAGGTAGCCGAGCGTGGACTTGCCCGCGCCGGTGGGCCCGACGACCGCCAGGCTGCCGCCCGCCGGAACGGTGACGTCGATGCCGTCGAGGACGGGACCGCCCTTGCCGTCGTAGCGGAACTCCACGTTCTCGAACCGGACCTCTCCCTTGACCCGTTCCAGGCGTACCGGCCGTTCCCGCTCGGTGATGTCGATCGGCAGGTCCAGGTATTCGAAAATGCGCTGGAAGAGCGCGAGCGAGGTCTGGATCTGGACGCCGGTCGACAGCAGGCTCACGGTCGGGCGGAACAGGCCCTGCTGGAGCGAGACGAAGGCGACGACCGTGCCTAGGGAGACTCGCGGGCCGCCGAGCTGGAGGGCCACGCCCGCGGTCCAGTAGATGACGGCGGGCATGGCGGCCATGACGACGGTGATGACGGCCATCCGCCAGCGGCCGGCCATGTTCGACCGCACCTCCAGGCCGACCAAGCGCTCGGACTCCTCGGCGAACGACCCGGTCAGCGAGTCGGAACGGCCCATCGTGCGCCCGAGGAGGATGCCGCTGACCGACAGCGACTCGGTGACCGTCGCGGCCATGGCGGCCATCTGCTTCTGACGCTGGGTGGTGATCCGTCTGCGCTCGTCGCCCACGCGGCGGCTGATCCACACGAAGACCGGGAGCAGCAGCAGCGAGACGATGGTGAGGCGCCAGTCGAGCGCCACCATCGCGACGATGGTGGCGACCACGCTGGTGAGGTTGGAGACCAGCGAGGTGGCGGTGGAGGTGACGGTGGCCTGCATGCCGCCGATGTCGTTGGCGATGCGGGACTGCACCTCGCCGGTGCGGGTGCGGGTGAAGAAGGCGAGCGACATGCGCTGGAGCCGCCCGTAGACGGCGGTTCGCAGGTCGTGCATGACGCGCTGGCCGACGGTCGTGGAGATCAGCGTCTGGAGCACGCCGAAGACGCTGTTGAGGACGGCGCTGAGGATCATGCCCGCGGCGAGCAGGGTCAGCAGCCCGGTGCGCCCGCGCGGGATCGCGACGTCGAGGATCTCCTTGAGCAGGAACGGCGTGGCGACGGAGACCAGCGAGGCGGCGCCGACCAGCAGGCCGACGATCGCGAGCCGGGCGCGATAGGGACGGAACAGCTTCAGGATGCGACGGACCTGCCAGGGCTGTTCCGCCGCTCCGGCAGGCGGGGTCCACGGGGGCTCACGGTCGGGGTGCATGGGCTCCTACGGGTGTTGAAGGGCGCCGGTGCGCGGGCGCTACTGGCGGCGACTTACGGATCCTAGCTCATTGTTACCTACGCTCATAATGAACTGGGTCCTGATATTGTTCCCGTATGGCCACCCCCGATCCCGACGGTCTCCTCGCCGAGCAGTTGCTGCGGCTCACCCGCCGGTTGCACCGCGTGCAGAAAAGCCAGCTCGAACGGCACGCCCTGGGCATCACCCCCGCCCAGTCCCGCCTGCTGCGCACCCTGGCGCACTTCGCGGAGCCGCCCCGCATGGCGGACCTCGCCGCGGCCCTGGAGGTCGTGCCCCGAGCGGTGACCACGCTGGTGGACGCGCTGGAGGCGGGCGGGAAGGTGCGGCGGGCTCCGGACCCCGCCAACCGCCGGGTGATCCGCGTCGAACTGACCGACGAGGGCCACACGGCGCTGCGCGAGCTGCACCGCGCGCGCCGGGCCGCCGCGGCGGAGATCCTCGCGCCCCTGACGGACGGCCAGCGCGAGAGCCTGGGCGCACTGCTGGACACGCTGGTGGGCGCCGCCGTGCCGGAGCAGAAGCAGGGGGTGCGCTGCTGACGGCGCACGGTCGCCGCACGCCTGCACGGTCACCGCGCACCCGCTTGTCCGCACGGTCACCGCGCACCCGCTTGTCCGCACGGTCGCTGCACGCCCGCGTGGTCGCCGCACGCCCGCTCAGTCGGCTCCCGTCCAGGCGGCCGATGCGCGTCCGGGCAGGCAGCGTCCGTCTCCGCCGCCGGCGTCCGTCCGTGCGGCCGACGCCCTCCCGCGCGGGTCGGCCCTCACCGGGTCGGCACGCCGTAGCGCCGTATCCTTCGCGGCCTCGGCCGGACGGGCGTCTCATCGGGCTGCACCCGGCGCCTCGTCCGGCCGATCAGGTCGCGCGCGGGCGATCTGGTTCCGCGTCCGCGGTCCGCGCCGCTCGGCGGGCGGACGCCTATGCCTTCAGGTCGGCCCGGTCGCCCATCACCACCACGGGCTTGCTCTTCGGGTTGAGCGTGCGCAGCAGGTACTCCATCGCGGACTCCGGGACGCTGACGCAGCCCAGCGTGCCGTCACCGTGGTCCAGGTGGAGCCAGATCCCGCCGCCCTTCGACTGCCCCTGCGGACGGCTCTTGTCGTCCGGACGGGTGCCTGGCACGCGGTTGTAGTTGACGGCGATGACGTAGTCGAAGTCGTGCAGATGCGCGTCGTCCCCGGAGTACGGGGTGACGAAGGCGTCCTCGTCCTGCGTGTAGGGCAGCAGGGCGCCCGGGTTCTCGAGGTAGCCGCCGGCGTCGGAGAGGGAGAACACTCCGACCGGGCTGCGCTCGTCGCCCTCGTGATGGTCCGTCGTCCAGCCGCGCTTGCCGTTGTGGGCCGCCCAACTGCCGGCTTGTTGCCACTGGGACCCGTGCTTCTCGTAGAGCACGAGTGTGGAGTCCGGGGAGTCGTCGCCGTCGCCGTACACCGCGACCACCTGTCGGGCGCTGGCAGGGACGTTCTGCCACAGCCGCTCGCCGACGCCCGGCACATGGGCCGGCTCGGCGATCGAACGGGGCAGTAGGGCCCCGGTGGGACCACCGGGTCCGGGAACGTCCCGTAGCGGGACTCCGGTCTGGGGGCCGCCGCACGCGGCCATGGCTATGAGGAGGGAACCGCAGGCCGCAGCCGCGGTTATTGCACGCCTTGCACCACCGCTTCGCATGGACCCATCGTGGCCAGCGCGCTCCGGATGATCCACTTGAGGTTGGTCCAAATAGCCTCACCCGCTGCCCTACGGGGCGTCTGGGGCGTGTCGGTCACACGGAAAAGAGCCCCGGTCAGGCAGCGGAACACGCTCGTGGAAGAACGCGAAGCGGACCGTGCGTCAGATGGCCGCACGTCAGGTGGAGCCAGCCGCCTCGCGGCGGTCCGCAGACGATGCCGACCGGATTTCTCCTAAGCCGCTCCCGAGCCTCTTTCGGACCTCTCCCGAGCCGCTCCTGAGCCTCTTTGGGACCTCTCCCGAGCCGCTCCTGAGCCTCTTTGGGACCTCTCCCGAGCCACTGCCAAGCCAATCCCGAAGCTCTTCCGGGCTTCTCCCGGACCTCTCCGGGCGGGTGCGCCGGGGTGGAAAACCGGTTGCCCTCGGCGACGCGGCGCAGCCAAGCTGTCACGACCCTTTGCCGCCGTACGCCCCGTCCACGGCCTCTCCGCCTTGACACGAGCCACTGGGACGCCATGCAGATTCACGACCTCCCCTACCCCGACCCGGGCGTGCCCGACGCGCGCTCCGGTCCCCGCTTCCTGTGGTGGCTGGAGCGGAACCAGCTCGGCGGGCAGTTCAAGGCGCTGGCCTGGGGACTGCTGCACTTCGTCTCGGTCTCCGCCCTTCCGTTCTGCGTCGGACTGGCCGTCCAGGCCGTCGTCGACCGCTCCGGCGCCCGGCTCGCGCTGACCGGCGCGCTGCTGGTGCTGGCCTGTGCGGGCAACGCGCTCGGCGACACCTTCCTGCACCGCGCGGCGATCACCAACTGGATCACCGCGGCGGCGCGCGTGCAGCAACTGCTGGCCCGCCATACCGCTCAGTTGGGCGCCGCCCTGACCCGGCGGGTGGCCGCCGGCGAGGTGGTGGCCGTCTCCACCGGCGACGTGGAGAAGATCGGCTGGTTCGTGGAGGCGGTGTCCCGGTTCACCGCGGCGGCGCTCACCGTCGTCCTGGTCTGCGTCGCCCTGCTCGTCTACCAGCCCGCGCTCGGCGTGGTCGTCGCCGCGGGCCTGCCCGCGCTGGCGCTGGCCGTGCTGCCGCTGCTGCCCCGGGCCACCCGCCGCGCCGACCTGCAACGCGAGAAGGCGGGGCGTGCCACCGAGCTGGCCTCCGACACGGTCGCGGGTCTGCGCGTGCTGCGCGGCATCGGCGGCGAGGAACTGTTCCTCGACCGCTACCGGCGCGCCTCCCAGGAGGTGCGGCAGGCGGCGGTGCGCAGCGCGCGGATGTGGTCCCTGATCTCCGCCGTCCAGGTGCTGCTGCCGGGCCTGGTGCTCGTCGCGGTCGTCTGGTACGGCGTGCACCTGGTCGGCGCGGGCCGGATCACGGTGGGCGAACTCGTCACCGTCTACAGCTCGGTGATGGTCCTCACCTACCCGCTGCGGCACTTCGAGGAGATCGCCATGGCGTACTCCTTCTCGCGTCCGTCGGCCACCCGGGCCGCGCGGGTGCTGTCACTGGAGCGGACCGCCGACTCCGCGTCAGGTTCACCCAGCGCGGCGGGCGCTGACGCCCCCTCCCCCGGCGGTGACCTGTACGACCCCCGGACCGGACTACGGGCTCCCGCCGGGCTGCTGACCGCCGTGGTGTGCGGGGATCCGGACGCGGCGGGGCGGCTGGCGGACCGGCTGGGCGGCCACCCAGCGGAGACGGCCGCCCTGGGGCCGTCGGCGCGACTGGGCGGCGTGGCGCTCGACGGCCTCCCGCTCGGCACGGCCCGCACGGCCGTCCTGGTCCAGGACAAGGAACCGGTGCTGCTGTCCGGTTCGCTGCGCGAGCTGCTCGACGTCCCCGCCTCCGGGGACGTCACCGCGCGTGAGGCACTGGCGGCGGCCCAGTGCGCCGATGTGCTGGAGGCGCTGGCGCAGGGCTCCTTCGGCGCCGCCGATCCGATGGACGCCCGGATCAGCGAGCGCGGCCGGTCCCTCTCCGGCGGCCAGCGGCAGCGCCTGGCCCTGGCGCGATCCCTGGTCGCCGATCCGGAAGTGCTGGTCCTGGACGAGCCGACCTCGGCCGTCGACTCGCACACCGAAGCACGGATCGCGGAGGGGCTGCGCACGCTGCGCACCGGGCGCACCACAGTGGTCTTCACCTCCTCGCCCTTGCTGCTGGACCGCGCCGACCGGGTGGTGCTGGTCCACGAGGGCAGGGTCGCGGCGGTCGGCGTGCACCGCGAGCTGCTGGACGCCGAGCCCCGGTACCGCTCGGCGGTGACCCGGGAGACGGACGAGGAACGCGCCGGGCACGAGGCGCCCCACGGCGGCGACGGCCGCGTCGGACCGCTGTCGCGGTCGGTGCGCGAGGGGCTGGACGACGAGGCGGCCGCCTCGCGGGGCGCGCTGGACGAGAGGGGGGCGGCCCTGCGCGGCCCGCTGGACGAGAGCGGGTCTGCCGCCGTGCGGGACTCGCTGGACGACGAGGCGGCCCTGCGGGGCGCGCTGGAAGAGATCGAGGAGACCGCATGATCGGCGTGGCCCCGCCGGCCTACGACCCGGCCGCTCCGACGACGGCGCACACCCTGCCCGTCGGCTCGCCCGCCACCGTGCGCGCCTACGTGGCCGAGCTGCTGCGCCGCCACCGTCGCGCCTTCCTGCTGCTGGTGGGCGTCAACACGGTCGCGGTGCTCGCCTCGATGGCGGGACCCTGGCTCCTCGGCGATCTCGTGGAGCGGGTCTCGCACAGCGCGCGGGAGCTGCACCCCGGGCCCGCCGTCCTGCTGTTCGTGCTGGCGCTGGCGGTTCAGGCGGTGTTCGTCCGGGAGGTCCGGCTGCGCGGGGCGATGCTCGGCGAGCGCATGCTGGCCGACCTTCGCGAGGACTTCCTCGTCCGGTCGGTCGGGCTGCCGCCGGGCGTGCTGGAGCGGGCGGGCACCGGTGACCTGCTGTCCAGGATCACCACGGACATCGACCGGCTCGGCAACGCGATGCGCGAGGCCGTCCCCCAGCTCGTGATCGGCGTCGTCTGGGCGGTGCTGCTGCTGGGCGGACTGGTCGTCACGGCGCCGCCGCTGGGGGCCGCCGTCCTGCTCGCCGTGCCGCTGCTGGTGGCGGGCTGCCGCTGGTACTTCCGGCGGGCGCCGTCGGCCTACCGCTCCGAGGCAGCGGGGTACGCCGCCGTGGCCGCCGCCCTCACCGAGACGATCGACGCCGGACGCACCGTGGAGGCGCACCGGCTCGCGGAGCGGCGCATCCGCCTGTCGGAGCGCCGGATCAAGGAATGGACGGCATGGGAGCGCTACACGCTGTGGCTGCGGTCGGTGCTGTTCCCGGTCGTCAACGTCACTTACGTCGCGGTGCTCGCCTCGGTGCTGCTGATCGGCGGTGCGCTCGTGCTGCGGGGCTGGATGGGGGTCGGCCAGCTCACCACGGGCGCCCTGATCGCGCAGATGCTCGTCGACCCGGTGGGGCTGATCCTGCGGTGGTACGACGAGCTTCAGGTGGCGCAGGTGTCGCTGGCCCGGCTGGTCGGCGTCCGTGAGATCGAGCCGGAGGCCGGACTCGCCTCGCTCGCTCCCGACGGCCGGGACGTTCAGGCGGACCAGGTGCGCTTCGGGTACCGGGAAGGCGTCGACGTGCTGCGCGAGGTGTCGCTGCGGGTGGCGCCGGGGACGCGGCTCGCCCTGGTCGGCCCCTCCGGCGCCGGCAAGTCCACGCTGGGGCGGCTGCTGGCCGGCATCTACGCGCCGCGCGAGGGACGGGTGACCCTCGGCGGGGCCGAACTGTCCCGGATGCCGGCCGAGACTGTGCGCTCCCACGTGGCCCTCGTCAACCAGGAGCACCACGTCTTCGTGGGCTCGCTGCGGGACAACCTGCTGCTCGCCCGCTCGCACGCCGCCGACGCGGAGCTGTGGGCGGCGCTGGGCGCGGTCGACGCCGACGGGTGGGCGCGCGCACTGGACCAGGGGCTGGACACAGAGGTCGGCTCCGGCGGCCTCGCCCTCACACCGGCCCAGGCGCAGCAGGTCGCGCTGGCCCGGCTGGTCCTCGCCGATCCGCACACCTTGGTCCTGGACGAGGCGACCTCGCTCCTCGATCCGCGCGCGGCCCGCCATCTGGAACGGTCCCTCTCCCGCGTCCTCGACGGCCGCACGGTCGTCGCCATCGCCCACCGGCTGCACACTGCCCACGACGCCGACGTCATCGCCGTCGTCGAGGACGGTCGCGTCAGGGAGCTGGGCAGCCACGACGAGCTGGTCGCGGCGGACGGCGCGTACGCGGCGCTGTGGCGGTCCTGGCACGGCTGAGGGTTGCGGGGCGGCCGAGGAGGAGCGGCGAGACGCGGCGCGGTTGCCGTGCCGTTGCGCGGCGCCGAACAGGGGTGGAAGTCTGGGAAGCGGCAGCGGCTCGGGGCGCGCCCGGGAACCGTCCGGTGGGTTCCGGGTGAACCTGCCCCGCGCACCGGCGGGCCGCCGACCGCGGTGAGATCGGGACCGTCCCACCACCTGGAGGTATCCGTGGACAGCGCCGACGGATGGGGAGACGACGTCTACCAGCCCGACGACTCCGAGATCAAGGAGGACACGGGGGTGCTCGACGCGGAGGACACGCTGGTCAGTGACGGCGTCGAGGATCCTCTGGACCGCGGCTGGTCTCCTCCGGAGCGGCCGTGGGCGGTGGAGCACACCGGTGTGACCGCGGCGGAGGGCCACGAGCGCGAGACGCTGGACCAGCGCCTGGCCGAGGAGCTTCCCGACCTGTCCGCGCCGGACGGCGACGGGATCGGCGACTGCGACGGGACTGACGGGGAACTCCTGGACGACGAGGTCGGGGCGGCCCGCTCCGGCCGCCTCGTCGCCCCGGACGAGGGCGCGCACGAGGACGAGGAAAGCGCGCTGGTCGCCACGGACGTGGGGATCGACGGCGCGGCGGCCTCCGCCGAAGAGGCCGCGGTGCACGTCGTCGACGAGGACACCCTGTCCGGCTGATCCCGCCGCCGCCCGCGCGCCGCGCCCCTCGTCCTGTCCCCCGCCCCCCGTCACAGGAGGAGCACCATGCAGCAGGACAAGCACCCCGACTACCGTCCCGTGGTCTTCCGCGACCGGGCGGCCGGATACGCCTTCCTCACCCGGTCCACCGCCGGCAGCGATCAGACCATCGAATGGGACGACGGGCAGACGTACCCGGTGGTGGACGTGGAGATCTCCTCGGAGAGCCACCCCTTCTACACGGGCAAGGCCCGGACGGTCGACACCGAGGGCCGCGTCGCCCGGTTCGAGCGGCGTTACGGCGGCGGCGCGGAGCAGGGTCCCGCGGGCGGCGCCGGGGCCTGACCCGCGCGGGCGGCCGCCGCGGCCGAGAACACGGGCGGCCAGGCGCCTCAGCGCGGACAGGGGCCGTGCAAGCGGGGAGGGTCGTGACGGGGGCGGAGTCCGTAGCGGGGGCCGAGCCTTCAGATGAAGTTCAACGCGGCCGCGCAGCCCACTCCGCCCAGGATCATGAAGACCGGCATCAGCACCTTCAGCTCGACCCAGCTTCCCGCCCGGAACCGCATCGCCTTCGGCGGCCCGACCGGGTACCAGCGCTTGCGCCCCACCGGTATCGGCCACAGGATCGGGCAGCCGGAGATGGTCAGCGCGTCCCCGACGTCGTGCACCAGCGCTCCCAGCACGATCGGAAGCCCCAGCCACATGTAGTGCTGGCCGGGCGCCGTGAACAGCCAGTCGGAGCCATTGCCCGGTTTGTCCAGTATTCCGACGAGGATCCAGGCACTGGTCGCGGCCAGCAGCCACACCAGCACGTCGCTGCTGGAACCCCGGGCCGCCCGCCACAGCAGACCCTCGATGGCCAGCACCAGGTGCCCGAACAGGATCGTCAGCACCGCCCAGCGGCCTCCCGTGATCGCGGCGACGGAGGCGCCCGCGCCGATGAACGCCGCCCACAGCCAGGTGTGGGTCAGAGTCCGGTGGCCGCCGGAACGGCGTGCGTCGCCCGGCTTCCGCGTCGATTTGTAGACGGCGTAGGAGAGCCTGTCGACGATCTCGCAGAGCCAGCGGGAGAGCGGGCCGAAGGCGCGCGAGATGGTGGCGGCCTGGTGGTCGAGGTCCGGGGCGAGCGCGGCGCCCGCGCAGATCAGCGCGCCGACCAGCAGGACGGGCCAGGGCATCGCATGCCCGGTCGCGGCGGCCGCGGCGCCCACTCCGAGCCAGGCCGCCGCCCCCGACAGTGAGTGTGCTGGTCCCATCATGGCCTGTGCCCGCCCCATTCCTCGTGTGCCGCTGCCCAGTTGACCTGGTGCGCGGATGCCGCGCCGGCCACACAGCGTAGCGTTCGTGATCTTCACACCGGCAGCCGATTCCCGCCCCCGCGGGACGGCCAGGCAAGATGGGGGCGTGACCCTCATCGACCAGTTGCCGCCGACCGCCGACCCCGACGCCCTCTACGAAGCCTTCGAGTCGTGGGCCCAGGAGAGCGGGCTCACGCTCTACCCCCATCAGGAGGAGGCGCTGATCGAGGCGGTCTCCGGGGCGAACGTGATCGTGTCGACGCCCACCGGCTCGGGCAAGAGCATGATCGCCGCCGGAGCGCACTTCGCCGCGCTGGCCCGGGACGAGGTCACCTTCTACACGGCGCCGATCAAGGCGCTGGTCTCGGAGAAGTTCTTCGAGCTGTGCAAGCTCTTCGGCACCGAGAACGTGGGCATGCTCACCGGCGACGCCTCCGTGAACGCCGACGCGCCGGTCATCTGCTGCACCGCCGAGGTCCTCGCGTCGATCGCGCTGCGCGACGGCAAGGACGCCGACGTGGGACAGGTCGTCATGGACGAGTTCCACTTCTACGCCGAGCCCGACCGCGGCTGGGCCTGGCAGATCCCGCTGCTGGAACTGCCCCAGGCGCAGTTCGTGCTGATGTCGGCGACGCTCGGCGACGTCTCCTTCTTCGAGAAGGACCTCACGCGCCGCACCGGACGCCCCACCGCGGTGGTGCGCTCGGCGACCCGGCCGGTGCCGCTGTCCTACGAGTACCAGCGCGCCCCGATGACCGAGACGCTCACCGAGCTGCTTCAGGCGCGGCAGGCGCCGGTCTACATCGTGCACTTCACCCAGGCGCAGGCCGTGGAGCGGGCACAGGCGCTGATGAGCATCAACATGTGCTCGCGCGAGGAGAAGGAGCAGATCGCCGAGCTGATCGGCAACTTCCGCTTCACCACCCGGTTCGGCCGCAACCTCTCCCGCTACGTCCGGCACGGCATCGGCGTGCACCACGCGGGCATGCTGCCCAAGTACCGCCGCCTGGTGGAGAAGCTCGCCCAGGCCGGCCTGCTGAAGGTGATCTGCGGCACCGACACGCTCGGCGTGGGCGTCAACGTCCCCATCCGCACCGTGCTGTTCACCGCGCTCACCAAGTACGACGGCAGCCGCGTGCGGACGCTGCGCGCGCGGGAGTTCCACCAGATCGCCGGCCGGGCGGGACGCGCGGGCTTCGACACGGAGGGCTTCGTCGTCGCGCAGGCGCCCGAGCACGTCATCGAGAACGAGAAGGCGCTCGCCAAAGCGGGCGACGACCCCAAGAAGCGCCGGAAGGTGGTCCGCAAGAAGGCCCCGGAGGGCTTCGTCGCCTGGAGCGACACCACCTTCGACAAGCTCATCGCCTCCGAGCCGGAGCCGCTGAACTCCCGCTTCCGCGTGACGCACACCATGCTGCTGTCGGTGATCGCCCGTCCCGGCAACGCCTTCGAGGCGATGCGGCGCCTGCTGGAGGACAACCACGAGCCGCGCAAGCAGCAACTGCGCCACATCCGGCGGGCCATCGCCATCTACCGCTCGCTCCTGGACGGCGGCATCGTCGAGAAGCTCGACCAGCCCGACGCCGAGGGCAGGATCGTCCGCCTCACGGTCGACCTCCAGCACGACTTCGCGCTCAACCAGCCGCTGTCGACCTTCGCGCTGGCCGCGTTCGAGTTGCTGGACCCCGAGTCTCCTTCCTACGCCCTGGACATGGTGTCCGTCGTGGAGTCCACGCTGGACGACCCGCGGCAGATCCTCGCCGCCCAGCAGAACAAGGCGCGCGGCGAGGCCGTGGCCGCGATGAAGGCGGACGGCGTCGAGTACGAGGAGCGCATGGAGCGCCTCCAGGACGTCACCTACCCCAAGCCCCTGGAGGAGTTGCTCTTCCACGCGTACGACACGTACCGCAAGAGCCACCCCTGGGTCGGCGACCACCCGCTGTCGCCGAAGTCCGTGATCCGCGACATGTACGAGCGGGCCATGTCCTTCACGGAGTTGGTCGCCCACTACGACCTGGCCCGCACCGAGGGCATCGTGCTGCGCTACCTCGCGAGCGCCTACAAGGCCCTGGAGCACACCGTCCCGGACGACCTGAAGTCCGAGGACTTGCAGGATCTGATCGCGTGGCTGGGCGAGATGGTGCGCCAGGTCGACTCCAGCCTGCTGGACGAGTGGGAGCAGCTCGCCAACCCCGAGGTGATGACCGCCGAGGAGGCGCAGGAGAAGGCCGACCAGGTCAAGCCGGTCACCGCCAACGCGCGCGCCTTCCGCGTCCTGGTCCGCAACGCCATGTTCCGCCGCGTCGAGCTGGCCGCTCTGGACCATGTCGGGGAGCTGGGCGAGATGGACGCCGAGGCCGGGTGGGACGCCGAGGCGTGGGGCGAGGCCATGGACCGCTACTGGGACGAGTTCGACGACCTCGGCACCGGTCCGGACGCGCGCGGCCCCAAGCTGCTGGTGATCCAGGAGGAGCCGCAGAACGCCCTGTGGCGCGTGCGGCAGATCTTCGACGATCCCCGCGGAGACCACGACTGGGGCGTCAGCGCCGAGGTCGACCTGACCGCGTCCGACGCCGAGGGCCGCGCGGTGGTGCGGGTGACCGACGTCGGTCAGCTCTGAGCAGCCCCCTCGTAGCGGCTCGCGAACACCGGCGCGCCGCAGACCTGCGTCGATCAGTCGTGAGCACAGGAGAAGCACACCCATGACCAACCCGGCCGAAAGGCTCGTCGACCTGCTCGACCTGGAGCAGATCGAGGTCAACATCTTCCGCGGCCGCAGCCCGCACGAGTCCCTGCAACGCGTCTTCGGCGGCCAGGTGGCGGGCCAGGCCCTGGTCGCCGCCGGCCGCACCACCGACGGGGACCGCCCGGTGCACTCGCTGCACGCGTACTTCCTGCGCCCCGGCCGACCGGGAGTGCCCATCGTGTACCAGGTCGAACGGGTGCGGGACGGCCGGTCCTTCACGACCCGCCGGGTCACCGCCGTGCAGCAGGGCCGGACGATCTTCACTCTGACCGCCTCCTTCCACAAACCTGAACAGGGGAGTTTCGAGCACCAACTGCCGCCGGCCCGCAAGGTCCCGGCGCCGGAGTCGCTGCCGACGGTCTCCGAGGAGGTCCGGCAGCACCTGGGCGCGCTGCCCGAGCAACTGGAGCGCATGGCACGCCGCCAGCCCTTCGACATCCGCTACGTGGACCGGCTGCGCTGGACCGCCGAGGAGGTCCGGGACGCCGAGCCGCGCAGCGCGGTGTGGATGCGCGCGGTCGGGCCGCTCGGCGACGACCCGCTCGTGCACACCTGCGCGCTGACCTACGCCAGCGATATGACGCTGCTCGACGCCGTGCGGCTGCCGGTCGAGCCGCTGTGGGGACCGCGGGGGTTCGATCTGGCGTCGCTGGACCACGCCATGTGGTTCCACCGGCCCTTCCGTGCGGACGAGTGGTTCCTCTACGACCAGGAGTCCCCGATCGCGACCGGCGGGCGCGGGCTGGCCCGCGGGCGCATCTACGACCTGGAGGGGCGGCTGCTCGTGTCGGTCGTCCAGGAGGGCCTGTTCCGGGCGGTGTAGGCGGGGGCGTCACCTCGGGCCCGGTCGGGCGGCGCCGCCGGTCCCTGACGCTCGGCGGTCCTTGCTTCAGACGCCGTTCAGACGCTTCTTCGCAGGAGCCGCCCCAGCAGGCCGTGCGTCCGGCTGCCGCGGTCCGGGCGGGCTCGCGGGCGGGACGGCCCGGGTCGCTCCGGTGGCCGACTCGGTCGCCCGGTCGACCGCCGGGCCTGTCGCCCGGTGTGCGGGGACTGTGCGACGGCCTGAGCGGGGCGGGGCGCAGGCTGATGGGTTCGCGCCTCGTCCACCGCGCGCGCCAGGTCGGCCCGGAGCCAGTCGATCTCGTCCCGGTCTTGGGCCGTCATGATCTGCTCGGCGAGGTGCGCGGCGGGCGAACCGGGTAGGCCGGGGACGGGCGGCCGGGTGTGGAAGCGGTTGAGATGGGCGCGTTCCCAGGGGTCGCGGACGGTCTCCGCGAGCTGGAGCGGGTCGAGCAGGGAGGCGACAGCCGCCGCACGCTCCCAGGGGCCGTCGCTCCGCCGCAGCAGCAGGCCGAGGCGCCGCCCTCGCCAGTTGCGGGCGCGCAGGTCGAGGCCGGCGCCCAACTGGTCTCGCAGTCCTTCGGGGAAGGGCCGCTTGAGCAGCGGGACGTGCTTCTCGTCGTCGGCGAACTCAGCGATGTCCTGAGCCAGGTAGAGCCAGACGGTGGTCCGGTAGCGGTTGAGGTAGAACGCGATCGGGACGAGCAGGCCGAGGCGGGCCAGGCGCGTGAATCTGGCCGGGGTGACCTGAAGGATCCGCGCGGCGTCCTGGGTTCCGACGGTCCTGACACGCTCGCGCAGTGTCTCCGGGAAGCCCTCCTGGGAGCGCAGCCGCTCCATCTCGGCGCGGGCGACCCGTGGACCGCCGCCGCCCTCGTCGGGAAGCATGCGGATGTGGCCGAGTTGCACGGACAAGTCGAACTCGCTGCGCTTCAGACCCAGTTCACGAGTCGCCCGGCCCGGGGTGACGGGCGTCTCGCACGTCCCGGCGACGGGCGGAGTCGCGGTCGTGGCGGAATGGGCGATGCTGTTGCCGGACATGGTCCTGCCCCCGTGGTTCGTGTGGTGCGCGCCGTTCGCGCTCACCTGGGAAAGACCGTAGCCGCTGTCGACGATCTCGGCTCGACCCTGTGGATAACTCCACGGGAGACCACGAAAGAGCTGTTCAGAGGTCAGTTGAAGGATGTTCGCCGGGTTGGCGGGCGTCCACGTCGAGATGTTCGCCGACGCGGTTCACGAGCAACGTCATCTCGTAGGCGATCAGTCCGAAGTCGGCCTGCGCGCCGCTGAGCACGCACAGGCAGCTAGAGGTGCCCGCAGCGGTCACGAACAGCACGGCCTCGTCGAACTCGACCATCGTCTGGCGCACGCCGCCGGCGCCGAAATGGCGGCCCGACCCCTTGGCGAGGCTGTGCAGTCCGGAGGCGACGGCCGCCAGATGCTCCGCGTCCTCGCGCCGCAGTCCGGTGCTCGCGCCGGTGACCAGCCCGTCGTTGGACAGGACCAGGGCGTGCCGTACGTCCTCCACGCGCTCGGTCAGATTGTCGAGCAGCCAGCCGAGTGTCTGGTTGGGCGCCATGATGCCGTCTCCCCCCGTGATGTATCCCCCTTTGCCGGAGGATCTCCCGCAAGCCTTCACCACCGTCGTCGGTGCGGCAAGGAGGATGGGGACATGGCACACAAGATGACCGATGAGGAGTGGCGGGCGTTCGTCATGGACGGCACCCGCACCGGGAAGCTGTCGACCGTCCGGGCCGACGGGAGCCCTCACGTCGCTCCGATCTGGTTCCTGCTCGACGGTGACGACGTGGTGTTCAACACGGGCAAGGACACGGTGAAGGGGCGCAATCTGGAGCGTGACGGCCGGGTAGCGCTGTGCGTGGACGACGACCGGCCGCCGTTCGGCTTCGTGGTGCTGAACGGCCGGGCCCGGCTGTCGGAAGACGCCGACGAGCTGCGGCGGTGGGCAACCCGGATCAGCGCCCGCTACATGGGCGAGGACCGGGCCGAGGAGTTCGGCGCCCGCAACGGCGTGCCGGGGGAACTCCTGGTCCGGATGACGGTCGACAAGGTCGTGGCGTTCCGGGACCTCGCGGACTGAGGCCGGGGGACGGCTGGCTCGCCGCCTGCGGAGGCCGACCGGTTCGGGAGATCATGCGGACATGAGCGAGGACCGCGCCTTCGTCCAGGAGTTCTTCACCGCCCGCGCCGCCGACTGGGACAGCAAGTTCCCAGCCGACGGCCCCGCGTTCGAGGCCGCGGTAGCCGAGCTGGGCCTGAGCGCGGGCGACCGCGTGCTCGACGCCGGGTGCGGCACCGGCCGGGCGCTGCCGCCGCTGCGCGCGGCCGTCGGCCCCTCGGGGGTCGTCGTGGGCGTCGACCTGACCCCGGCCATGCTCCAGGCCGCGCTGCGGGCAGGCCGTCAGGCGGCGGGACGGCTGCTGCTCGCCGACGTCAGCGCGCTGCCGGTGGCGTCGGGAGCCTTCGACGCCGTGTTCGCCGCAGGTCTCGTCGCGCACTTGCCTCAGCCCGCCGAGAATCTGCGGGAGCTGCGGCGGGTGGTGCGGCCCGGCGGTGTGCTGGCGCTGTTCCACCCGCTCGGCCGGGCGGCCCTGGCGGCGCGTCAGGGCCGGCAGATCACACAGGACGACCTGCGCGAGGAACCCCGCCTCCGGGCGCTGCTGGCCGGTGCGGGATGGCGCATGACGTCCTACACGGACGAGGACGCCCGTTTCCTGGCGCTGGCCGTGCGCGACGGCTGAGCCCGGCGGCGCGCATCCGCTCCTGAGCCTGCCCCTGCCCCTGCTTCTGCTTCCGCTTCCGCTTCCGCTTCCGCTTCCGCTTCCGCTTCCGCTTCCGGCACCGTGGCTTGGACGGCCGTCGTGCCTCGCCCGCGACAACCGCCGCGAACGCCTTCGGGTCGTCGGACATGATGTCGTGCCTGGCGCCTGGCACCCGGCGCAGTCACTACACGCCCCGCTGCGCGGCACGCTCGATTCTCTGGACGGCGCCGCCCGCTGACGTCGAGCCCCTCGACGCGGTGGCACCAGCCGCAGACCCGGCCGCACCGCGCCCGCCGCCTGACGGACAAGCCGTGCCGGAACAGCACGTGGGCGGTGAACACATCCTCGGCGAAGGCGCCAGATCCGTCGCGAACACGGCCGTTTCGCCCCTGTCCGGCCGGAGAACAGCAGGTCCGGGCGGCGACCGAAGCCGTGACAACTGCCATCTCCTGGCACTAAGGTGCGCGCCGTCGGACGATCGATGGGGAGGCTGGGATGGCTGGGACGGATGAGGAAGCCGTCGCCGCCGCGGATGACGCGCTCTACGTACTCACGGCGGTACTGCTGACGCCGGCGCAGTTCCCGAGTGTGCTGGGCGACGACTATCCGGAAGCCTGCGCGGCTCTCGGCCTGGCGCCGCTGTCCGAGGGCTACGGCTTGGTGCTCGGCCAGGACGGCGTAGGGGCGCGGTGGACGGTCGCCATCGACGACGTGTCGATGGTGGCCGTGGCCATCGCCTCCTGGGACTGCGGCATGGAGTACGACCTGTCGCCCGACGAACGCTCGGTCGTCGCCGCGCTGCCCGGCTGGCCCCTGGCCGTCGCCGTGGCCGCGCCTGACGTGCCGGCGCCGCACGATCCCGTCCCGGGGCTGTCGGACGGCCCTACGCTCGCACCTCCGGACACCAGCGTATGGGGACCGGCACAGCGCCGGCTGGGCGCCGACGAGATCGCCCTTCAGTGGGCGGCCTGGCGAGAGCAGATCGACGACAGCGCCTTCGTCGCACCGGGCGGCTCGGCCGGTCCGGCTCAGGACGCACAGCAGGGAGCGGAACGGCGGGACGGACCGGAGGGGCCGCAGGGGCTGGACGGGCAGGAGGCGCGGAAGGGGCAGGACGGACAAGGCTCTACGGCTACGGCTACGGCTACGGCTACGGCTACAGATGCGGCAGCGGCAGCGGCAGCGGCCGTGAACGCCGCAGAAGCCGTGCCGTCAGGCCATGGCGGCGTTCGGCGCGTGCTGGAGCAGGCCCGCGCCTACGTCGACTCCCCGCCGCCGCTGGGGCGCGTCCGCTCGTCGTTCGCGCCGGGTGACGCGCGGACGTTGCGGGCCGACGGGCCCGGCTGGTCGATGGTGGCGCGCACCGACGACATCGCCTTCGTCCTCCTCGACGAGAAGCCCGGCGAGGTGCTGCCGGTCGGCCGAGGGCCGGAGCTGCCCGGCCTGCTCCACGCCCTGGACAAGCTCGCGGTGCGGCCTAGCTGATCCGCCGACTGGTCGATCCGCCGATCTTCCGGAGCGCCCCACAGCCTGCGCAGGTCAGGTGCCCCTGCCGAGCCGTCGCTCCGAGCGAGCGGGAGCAACCACTTGAACCGGCACCGGGCAGGCCCAGCCGCGCAGCGCCCGCGACGGGACGGTGCGGCACCAGGACGGACCGGCCGCGGACGCGCCTGCCCCGTCCCCCGGGCGTCGATCGCCTCCCGGGCGGCAGGGGTGGGCGGCAGGGGCGGCCGTCAGCGACCGACCTCCTTGCGGGTGACACGGCGCAACCTGCGCCGCTGCGAAGGGTCCAGCGCAAGGTAAGCAGCGGCCGGAACTCCCAGGACTATCAGGACGACGGCCCATACGGGCAGCCAGATCAGCAGAACCAGGCCGACCACCACACCGCCTGCGGCGATCTTCGCGCTCTTCGACATCTGTCGCCTCCTCTTCAGCCGCTGCCGGCTCTCTGTCATGGGAACGCCTACGCGGCTCCCGCCGTTCCGACCCATACCCCTGAGACACCCCCTACCCGCGTCCCCTACGGGTCGGCTACAGGTCGGCTCCCGGTCAGCGCCCAGCGCTCCCCCGCGCGCCGAGACGCAGCCGCGCCGCCGTCGCCGCGCGCCGCCCGCCCAGCCGACGGGCAGCGGATGCCGGGCCGTCACCTCCGCGTCGACCGGCGTTCGGCAAGAGCACCAATTCTGGCCACAGTCACCGTAGTTGTCTCGCAGGAGGTTTGATGTCCACGCACGCCCCCCGTCGGCGCCGCGTCCAGCGCCCGCTCGCGGCCGCGCTTCCGATCGCCCTGCTGGCCGCGCTCGCAGCAGCGGTCCCGGCGGCGGCCGGTTCCCGGGTACCGGCTGATTCCGGCGCGGAACACGGCGGACAGACGCCCGCCGGTGAGGCGCGCGTGATCCACACGGCGACGCTCGGCGACATCCCGCTCGGCGCGTTCAGCAACGCGCTGCTGCCCGGAAGCGTCGACGACGACCGGGGCGTGGACCTCGGCGGCATCGGCAGCGACATCTGGCCGGCGGGACGCAAGGGCGAGTTCTGGACGATCACAGACCGCGGGCCGAACGGCCAGATCAAGATAGACGGCAAGAAGCGCCGCACCTTCCCGGTGCCCGGTTTCGATCCGGCGATCGTGAAGATCCGGGTGTGCGGCGACCACATCCAGGTGCTCCGCGCGCTCCCCCTCACCACGTCCTCCGGCAAGCCCGTCACCGGGCTGCCCGACCAGGAGGGGCGCGACGAGGCGCCGTACTCCTACGACGCCCAGACGCCGCTCGCGTACGACCCGAACGGGCTGGACACCGAGGGGATCGTGCGGACGCGGGACGGCTCCTTCTGGCTCGTCGACGAGTACGGGCCTTCCCTGGTGCACGTCTCCGCGCGCGGGCGAGTTCTCGCGCGCTACGTGCCCAAGGGGCTCGGGCTGAAGGGCGCCGACTATCCAGTGGTGGAGGCGCTGCCGTCCATCCTGCTGCACCGGAAGATCAACCGCGGCTTCGAGGGACTCGCTCTGCTTCCCGGCGGGGACCTGGTGATGGCCCTGCAGAGCCCGCTGTCCCTGCCCGACGGGGACGCCGGGGACGCCTCGCGCACGACGCGGCTGCTGCGCTTCTCCCCTGGGAAGCGGGCCGTCACGGCGGAGTACGCGTACCGCTTCGACCCGGTGAACGTCGTCGATCCGAGCGAGGACGACACCTCCGAGCTGAAGATCTCCTCGGTGGTCGCCGTGGGCCGCGACCGGCTGCTGGTCGAGGAGCGCACCGACAAGGCCGCGCGCGTGCAGGAAGTGCGGCTGGGGCGCGGGGCGGACATCCTGGGCGGCCGGTGGGACGACGACAGCACCTCCCCGTCCCTGGAGCAGCTCGCCGACCCGGCGGCCTCCGGAGTGCCGGTGCTCGCCAAGCGCCTGGTCGTCGACCTGGGGCCGGTCGCGGGGGTGCCCGGGAAGATCGAGGGCATCGCGCGCGTGGACGACCGCACGCTCGCCGTCATCAATGACAACGACTTCGGGATGACGGACGGCGCGGGCGCGTTCGACGCGCAGGGCCGGCTGGTGGACAGCGGCGTGGAGACCGAGGTGGCGTACGTGCGGCTGCCGCATCGCATCTGACGGCCTGAGCGACCGGGGCTGGGGGCACGCGCGCGTGCCCCCAGCCCCGGTCTGTTGTCAGCCCCGGGCGGCCAGCAGGTGGTCCATCGCCAACTGGTCCAGCCGCTCGAAGCCCATCCCGCGCGCGCCGGCGGCCTCCGCGTCGAAGTCCTCGAAGGCGGCGCGGTCCGCGAGCAGCGCCTGGAGGCCGTCGGCGGCCGTCGGCTGCGCCAGTTCGTCGAGGCGTGAGGCGCGCAGGGCCTCCTGGACCTCCGGGTCGGCACGGAACGCGGCGGCGCGCTCCTTGAGGATGAGGTAGGTGCGCATGCAGCCGGCCGCGGACGCCCACACGCCGTCCAGGTCCTCGGTGCGCGGCGGCTTGAAGTCGAAGTGGCGCGGGCCCTCGTATCCGGCGTCCTCCAAGAGGTCGACCAGCCAGAAGGCGGCGCGCAGATCGCCGGCGCCGAAGCGCAGATCCTGGTCGTACTTGGCGCCGGACTGGCCGTTGAGGTCGATGTGGAAGAGCTTGCCCGCCCACAGCGCCTGGGCGATGCCGTGCGGGAAGTTCAGGCCGGCCATCTGCTCGTGGCCCACCTCGGGGTTGACGCCGAACAGCTCGGGGCGCTCCAGGCGCTCGATGAACGCCAGCGCGTGGCCGACGGTGGGAAGCAGGATGTCGCCGCGCGGCTCGTTCGGCTTGGGCTCGATGGCGAAGCGGAGGTCGTAGCCCTGGGCGGTGACGTACTCGCCGAGGAGGTCGAATGCCTCCTTCATGCGGTCCAGTGCCACGCGGACGTCCTTGGCGGCGCCGGACTCCGCGCCCTCGCGGCCGCCCCAGGCGACGTAGGTCCTGGCGCCCAGCTCTGCCGCCAGGTCGATGTTGCGGATGGTCTTGCGCAGCGCGTAGCGGCGGACGTCGCGGTCGTTGGCGGTGAAGGCGCCGTCTTTGAAGACCGGGTGCGTGAAGAGGTTGGTGGTGGCCATCGGCACGGTCATGCCGGTCGCGTCCAGGGCCTGCCGGAACCGCTTGACGTGCGATTCGCGTTCGCTCTCGGAGGACCCGAACGGGATCAGGTCGTCGTCGTGGAAGGTCACTCCGTGCGCGCCGAGCCCGGCCAGGCGCTGCACCGTCTCGACCGGGTCGAGGGCGCGGCGCGTGGCGTCGCCGAACGGGTCCCGTCCCTGCCAGCCGACGGTCCACAGGCCGAAGGTGAACCTGTCCTCGGGGGTGGGCTGGTAGCTCATGCCGCGACTCCTCGCTGGTTGACGCCTATTTCGTCAGGGCGATTTACAAATTAGTATGCCGACGCGTCCCTGGGAAGGGACAGGGGAGCGCCGTCCGGCGTGACGGCAGGGCTCGCCGACCCCCGCCGTGTGACACCTGATGCCAAGAACCCGCGAGCCGCGGAGAGTTGAGGGAGAGCCGATGTCAGCAGCAGAGGGTCCGCTCGTCGTCGGTGTGGACTCGTCCACCCAGTCCACCAAGGTGCTCGTGGTCGACGCGGCCACCGGCGAGGTCGTCGCCAGCGGTCAGGCGCCGCACACCGTGTCCGCGGGCGCCGGCCGGGAGAGCGACCCGCGTCAGTGGTGGGACGCCCTGTGCACGGCGCTGGACCAGTGCGGAGAGGCCGCGCACGAGGCCGCCGCGGTGTCGGTGGCCGGTCAGCAGCACGGGCTCGTCGTCCTGGACGCCGACGGGGACCCGGTGCGGCCGGCGCTGCTGTGGAACGACGTGCGCTCGGCGCCGCAGGCGAGCCGGCTGGTGCGGGACCTCGGCGGCCCGGCCGTGTGGGCGGAGCGCACCGGAAGCGTGCCCGGCGCGTCCTTCACCATCGCCAAGTGGGCGTGGCTCGCCGAGAACGAGCCGGAGGCCGCGCGGTCGGCGGCCGCGGTGCGCCTCCCCCACGACTACCTCACCGAACGCCTGACCGGCGTGGCCGCCACGGACCGGGGCGACGCCTCCGGAACGGGCTGGTGGACGTCGGCGACCGAGGCGTACGACGAGGAGGTGCTGGCCCGGGTCGGGCTCGAACCGAAACTGCTGCCGCGCGTGGTGCGGCCCGGCGAGGTGGCCGGAACGGTGCGCGATCACGGTCTGCCGTTCTCCAAGGGCACCTTGGTCGCGTCCGGCACCGGCGACAACGCCGCCGCCGCGCTGGGCCTCGGCCTGCGGCCGGGCACGCCGGTGCTGAGCCTGGGCACGTCCGGCACCGTGTACGCGGTCTCGGAGCACCGCCCGGCCGATCCGACCGGCACCGTGGCGGGCTTCGCCGACGCTCGGGGCGACTGGCTCCCGCTCGCCTGCACGCTCAACTGCACGCTCGCCGTCGACCGCGTCGCCGCCCTGCTCGGCCGCGACCGTGAGGCCGTCGAACCCGGCGGCGCGGTCACGCTGCTCCCCTACCTGGACGGCGAACGCACCCCTAACCTCCCCGGCGCCTCCGGGCTGGTGCACGGCTGGCGCCACGACACGACCGCCGGACAGCTCTTGCAGGCCGCCTACGACGGCGCCGTCCACGCCCTGCTCGGCGCGCTGGACCGGGTGCTCGACCAGGACGCCGACCGCACCGCTCCCCTGCTGCTGATCGGCGGCGGCGCGCGGGGCGCCGCCTGGCAGCAGACGGTGCGGCGGCTGTCCGGGCGGCCGGTCCAGGTGCCGCAGGCCCGGGAGCTGGTGGCCCTGGGCGCCGCGGCGCAGGCGGCGGGGCTGCTCACCGGCGAGGACCCGGCCGCGGTCGCTCGCCGCTGGCGGACGGCCGAGGGACCGGTCCTCGACGCCGTGCCCCGCGACGAGGAGACGCTGGCGAGGATCTCCGGGGTACTCTCCGACGCGGCCCCGCTCCTGGCGCCGGCTTCCCGAGACCGCTGACCCCCTGACCGCACCGGCGGGCGCCGCCGCAGACACCGACCTAGGACGACGAAAGGCATGACCGCACCGCTGCACGAGCCCCGCCCCTCCGGTCGCGGACGCGCGCTGCCCGACACCCAGCAGGGCATGCGCCGCCGCAACCTGGCCCGGGTGATGCACACGGTCAGCGCGGAGGGACCGCTGTCCCGTGCCGCGGTCGCCTCCCGCATCGGGCTGACCCGGGCGGCGGTCTCGACCCTCGTCGACGAACTGGTCCGCTCCGGCCTGCTGGAGGAGCTGGGGCCCGAGCGTCCCCGGCGGGTCGGCCGCCCCGGTTCGGCGCTCACCGTCAGCGGGAGCGGTCCGGCCGGGGTCGGCGCCGAGGTGGGCGTCGACCATCTGGCGGCCTGCGTGGTCGATCTGCGCGGCCGGGTCCGGGCGCGGGCGATGCGGCACGGAACGAACCGCGGACGCCCCGCCGAGCCGGTGGCGAAGGATCTCACCGTGCTGATAGCGCAGGTCGTCGCCGAGGCCGAGGGGCAGGGCCTGCGCCCGGCGGGCCTGGCCGTCGCCGTGCCGGGCCTGGTCGCGCGGGACGGCCGGACGGTCGTGCGGGCCCCCAACCTCGACTGGCACGACACCGATCTGGCCGCCCTGCTGCCCGGCGACCCGGCCCCGGTCGTGGACAACGAGGCGAACTTCGGCGCGCTGGCCGAACTCTGGCTCGGCGACGGCACGCCGCACGACTTCCTGCACGTGTCGGCGGAGATCGGCATCGGCGGCGCGGTGGTGGTCGACGGGCGCCTGCTGCGCGGAACCCGGGGCTTCGCGGGCGAACTGGGGCACATGCCGGTCGAGCCGGAGGGCCCCACGTGCCCCTGCGGCGGGCGCGGCTGCCTGGAGCAGTACGCGGGCGAGGAAGCCGTGCTGCGGGCGGCCGGGCTGGCGCCGGGCGAGGGCGGCGTCGGACTGCTCGCCACCCGGGCCGCCGCGGGCGACGACGCCGCACGGCGGTCGCTGCGCGAGGCGGGTACGGCGCTCGGCACCGCCCTGACCGGCGCGGTGAACCTGCTCGACCCCGAGGCCGTCGTGCTGGGCGGCGCGCTGGCCGAACTCGCGCCCTGGCTCATGCCGTCGCTGGAAGCCGAACTGGCGCGGCGCACCTCGGGAGCGGCCTGTCCCGTGTCGGTCTCCCGTCTGGGTCCGCAGGGCCCCTTGCTGGGCGCCGCGCACGCGGTGCTGCGCGCCGTCCTCGACGACCCGGCGGCTGTGGCCGAACGGCGCTGAATCAGGCTCACTTCACTCGTCGGAGTGGCGGATTCATCCACAATCGGCGACGCGTCCACCGATCGCCGCCGCCCTCTTCAGCGCACCCCCGGGCACACGTACCGTGATGCACGCGAACGCCGAACCGGGCGCCAGACGGTGACGCGCGTCGCACGCGGTCACGGCGCCGTTCCCGCAGCGGCCGCGCGACCGTCCGCTCCACCTCCCCGCCGTGTGCGGCCGGCTCCACCGCAACCGGCCGGCCGAGCACGGACGCAACTCCCCCGCACCGAGCAGCAGATCACGACGACGACGGATCCCTTCACGGCACACGCACCCCACGAGAGCACGAGAAAGGCATCCCCATGACCCAGGCCGCATTCCAGCCCAGCCGACGGCGGATCCTGAAAGGCGCCGCCCTCGCCGCCGTCCCCTACGCCTTACTCCCCCTCCCCCGAGCCGACGCCCAGCCCGACAGCACCGACTATCCGCCCGCCGAATGGCAGCCGGCGGACAGCGCCAACTACACGGCGTCCACCCGGCCTGCCGGCTACTCGCTCGACCGGGTGATCATCCACGTCACCCAGGAGACGTACGCCGACACCCTCGCCATCTTCCAGAACCCGCAGAAGAAGGTGTCCGCGCACTACCTCGTCCGATCCGCCGACGGACATGTCGCGCAGTGCGTGCGCGAGGCGGACATCGCCTGGCACGCGGGCAACTGGGGCTACAACACGCGCAGCGTCGGCATCGAGCACGAGGGCTGGGTGGACCAGCCCTCCTACTTCACCGACGCCCTGTACACGCAGTCGGCCAGACTCACCGCGGCGGTCTGCGAACGCTACGGGATCCCCAAGGACCGGACCCACATCATCGGCCACTACGAAGTGCCCGGCACGGACCACACCGATCCGGGGCCGCAGTGGGACTGGGTGCGCTACATAAGACTCGTCAACCTCGGCTGATCCCGGTCGGCGCGGTCGCCGCCGCCCGTGCCGTGATCAGGTCGAGGACCGCTTCCTGATGGTCGTTCAGGTAGAAGTGGCCGCCGTCGAAGGAGTGGAACTCGAAGGGGCCGTCGGTGTGCCCGGACCAGGCGCGGGCCTCGTCGAGGGTCACCTTGGGATCGTCGTCGCCGGCCAGGCTCCAGACCGGGCAGCGCAGGTTCGGGCCCGGTTCATAGGCGTAGGTCTCGACGGCTTGGTAGTCCGCACGGATGGCGGGCATCGCCATGCGCAGGATCTCGGGGTCGTCGAACACGGCGGCGTCGGTGCCGCTCAGCCGCCGCATCTCTTCGACGACTCCCTCGTCGTCGCGCTGGTGGACGGTGCCGCCGTGCGGGCAGGAGGGGGCGCGGCGGGCGGAGACGAACAGGCCGTGCGGGACGACGCCGTGGTCGCGTTCGAGACGGCAGGCGACCTCGAAGCCGATGGTCGCGCCCATGCTGTGGCCGAACAGGAGCAGGGGACGGTCCGTCCGGGGCAGGAGAACGGAGGTGATGCGATCGGCGAGTTCGCCGATGGAGGCGAGGCAGGGCTCGTCGAGCCTGTCCTGGCGCCCCGGGTACTGCACGGCCAGGACGTCCACCGAGGGCGGCGCCGCCGCCGACACCGGGCGGTAGAAGCTCGCGGAGCCGCCCGCGTGCGGCAGACACACCAGCCTGACCGCCGCATCCGGGCGCGGGTGGTAGCGGCGGATCCACAGGCGGTCCTGATCGCTGAGCGTGGTCATCGAGCGGCCGTTCCCTTCCTCGGGGCGGTGCCCGCGTCCGCCTGCGCGCCGGCGGTGGCGCGGGCCGGCGGCGGACCGCGGGCTGTGCTCCCGCAGTCTCCCGGACGCGCGTGCCGGGGCGCCACCCCTGTCGCGGCTGCCCGGAGAGCCGCCGAGACAGGGGGGTGGCGGCCGCCGCCGCACCGGAGCGGTGGCAGCGTGTGCCCAGCGCATGCCCGACCCGGGCTGCGGCGCCCGGTCCCGCCCCGGCCCCGGCCCCGGCCCCGGCTCCGGCCCCGGTTCCGGCTCCGGCTCCGAGGAGCGGCCTTCCTCCGCGAGCGCCTGCCCGAAGGGACCTGACGCGACCGCCTTCCCGAGGGGATCTGACGCGACCGCCTTCCCGAGGGGCCTGACGCGACCGCCTTCCCGAGGGACCTGACGCGAGCGCGCGCTGGGGACGGCCGCCCGCCCAGAGGGGGCCAAAAGGCCACCCGCCGCGGGCGCTCCCGGCGGGTGGCGCCGCCCAGCCTCGCCGGGCGGCGCCACCCGCGCCCCAAGCCCCTCCTCCCCTCCCCGGCCGCGCGCCCCGGCCCTCGCCCCCCGCGGCCTGCGCGTCCGTGCGCGTCCGTTGCGCGTGCGGCACGCGGGTGGTCGGCGCACGCTGGAAGCACGTCCCGGGCGCGCGGGCGGCATGCGCGGGGCGCCGTCGGTGTCCGGAAGGAGGTACCTGTGGCATACGGCGATCCGAACCGGCCCTCGGACGACGTGGACATGAGGTCGGCCGCCATGATGGAGGCGCTGTTCACCCGGTCGCCGGTGGGACTGCATCTGCTGGACACGGATCTGCGGGTGGTGCGGCTGAACGCGGCGACGCCCTTCATGCAGGGCGTGGACGAGGACACCCTGATCGGCCGGCCGATGCGCGACGTGTACGACATCATCGAGGACGACGACCTGGAGTCCGCGCTGCGCGAGGTGCTGCGGACCGGGAAGCCTCTGTGGCAGCGCGTCATCCGGACCCGCGTCAAAGGCGACCCGCGGAGGGAACACGAGGCCGAGGTGACCGCCCTGCGTCTGGAGGGGCCCCACGGAGCGGTGCTCGGCGTCGCGGTCACCGCGATCGACGTCACCGAGCGGGAACGGGCCCGTGCCCGCACCCGGGTTCTGGAAGCCGTGCGCCGCGCCGTGGGACGGACCCTGGATCCCGTGGTGACCGGCGAGGAACTGGTCGGGGCCGTGGTCCCGGCGTTCGCCGACATCGCGATCGTCGAGGTGGTGGACTCGGTGATCCGCGGGGGCGAACCGCCGTCGGCGCCGCTGCCGCCGGGCACCCCGCTGATGCGCACCGCCTTCCGCAGCGTGCACCCCTGCCCGCCGCAGGCGCATCCGGTGGGCGACGTGCGCAGGCTGCCGGGCCCCACGCCGTTCACCCAGGCCCTCACTGACATGCGGCCCCGGATGGTGCCGCTGCACGCCTCCGACCCCTGGCGGCCGTACGACCCCGCGCGCGCCGAGGCGATGGACTCCTCGCTCTCGCACACGCTGCTCGCCGTGCCGCTGGCGCTGCGCGACACGGTCCTGGGACTGGTCAGCCTGTACCGCACGGGGCAGTCACCGCCGTTCGACGGGGGCGACCGCCAGGTCGCCGAGGAGCTGGCCGCCCATACCGCGCTCTGCGTGGACAACGCCCGGCGGTACGTCCGCGAGCACACCATCGCCGCCATCGTCCAGCGCCAGTTGCTGCCCCGGCGGCCCGATGCGGCCACGTCGCTGGAGACCGCCTATCTGTCCTTGACCGGCGGCGATCCGGGCGCCTGGTACGACACCATCGCGCTGTCCGGCGCCCGCACCGCGCTGGTGGTCGGCAACGTGTCCGGGCGCGGTCTGGACGCGGCGGCCACGATGGGCCAGTTCCGCACGGTGGTGCGGTCCCTGTCCGCGTTCGACCTCTCCCCCGACGAGTTGCTGGCGCGGCTGCACGACACGGCGGCCGAGCTGGCCTCCGGCCGGGCGAGCCTGCCGCCGGGCGA
Source organism: Streptomyces sp. NPDC046985 (assembly GCF_040644415.1). NCBI lineage: Bacteria > Bacillati > Actinomycetota > Actinomycetes > Kitasatosporales > Streptomycetaceae > Streptomyces > Streptomyces sp. NPDC046985. The sequence goes on along the minus strand of NZ_JBEYWK010000007.1, from coordinate 131,868 downwards.
TCCGCTGCGCCGGGAGCCGCTGACCGCGAGCTGCGTGTACGCCGTCTACGACCCCCTGACGTGCACGTGTGTGATGGCGGCGGCCGGCCGGCTGGCGCCGGTCGTGATCCACCCCGACGGCAACGCGTTCGTCCCCGACGCACCGGTCGGCCCGTCGCTGGGCGAGGCGCAGGACGCGCCCTTCGCGACCACCGAGTTCGCGGCGCCGCCCGGCAGCGTCCTGATCTTCACCAGCGACCCGCTGGTGACCGACTATCTCGCACGCTCCGCCCGGCCGCCGCGGGCCGCGGCCCAGTACGCGAGGCGGCCGCTGGAAGACCTGTGCGACGCCATCGTCTACACCCTGCCGGAGGGACTGGGCGAGGGCGATCCCGCGGTGATCGTCGCGCGCACCCGGGCCTTCCCCGCCGAGCGGACCGCGTTCTGGCGGCTCGAGGACGACCGGGCTTCCGTGGCCGCGGCCCGGGACCGGGCCCGCAAGCAGCTCACCGAGTGGGGCGTGTGCGAGGAGAAGATCTTCAACACCGAGGTCATCGTCAGCGAGCTGGCCACCAACGCCATCCGGTACGGGGCGCAGCCCATCGAGGTGCGGCTGATCCACGACCGCACGCTGACCTGCGAGGTGCGCGACACGGGCCAGGCAGCCCCGCATCTGCGCCATGCCCGGGTGGCCGACGAGGGCGGGCGCGGGCTGTTCATCGCCGCGCAGTTGGCCCAGGCGTGGGGCGTGCGCTTCTCGCCGACGGGCAAGACGGTCTGGGCCGAGCAGTCGCTGAGCGAGGACTCCGGCTGCACTGACTCCGACGGGGCTGACTCGGGCGGGGCTGACTCCGACGCCTGACCCGGCGTCCTCGGCGGCCGCGGCGCCTGATCCGGCGTCCTCGGTCGCGGCCGCGCCTGCCCCGTCGTCCTCGGCCGCCGGGACGTCATGGCCGCAGGCCGCCGACGATCCAGGCGGTCGCGGTCAGACCCTCGTGAATGGAGGGCGCCATGCTGGAGCCGGCCAGGAGGAAGCCCAGCAGGACGCAGACCAGGGCGTGCGAGAACTTCAGCGCGCCGTTGCGGACGAAGATGATCGCGAGGGTCGCGAGCAGCAGCACCGCAGAGATGGAAATGGCCATCGTGAACCTCCTCCGCCACGCCCACGTCGCGGCTTTCGGCCGCAAGTGTGGCGCAGCGGAGGGTTCGGCCGGGCGGCTGACATGTCCGCCGAACGAGTGGTTCTACCCAGGGGCGCGGAGGCGACGGCGCCCGCCGTGCCGCGCGGTCACGGGGCCTGGAGGTCGATCAGGACGGCCAGCGCCTCGCGGTGGGCGCCCGCCGTGCCGTAGGCGATGGAGTCCGCCTTGGCTCGCTTCAGGTAGAGGTGGACGGGGTGCTCCCAGGTCATGCCGATGCCGCCGTGCAGTTGCAGCGCCTCCTCGGCGGCGCGGACGGCGACCGGGGCCGCGTAGGACTGTGCGACGGACACGGCCACGTCGACGTCCTCGTTCCGGGCGAACGCGTCCGCGGCGTTGCGGGCGGCGGCGCGGAGGCTGACGACCTCCAGCCACAGCCCGGCGAGCCGGTGCTTGAGCGCCTGGAAGCCGCCGACCGGGCGGTTGAACTGCTTGCGCTCTTTCAGGTACCGCACCGTCTCTGTCAGCGTCCAGTCGGCGAGGCCGAGTTGCTCGGAGGCGAGCAGGCCGGCCCCGGCGCGCAGGGCCCGGCGCACGGCGGTTTCGGCGTCGCCGAGGCGGCGGCCGGGGGCGCCGTCGAGGGCGACGGCCGCCAGCGGCCGGGTCGCGTCCAGCGACACCTGGGGGGTGACGGCGACGGCGGAGGCGTCGACCGCGTACAGGCCGCCGTCGTCGACGGGCACGAGCAGGACGTCCGCGGCGGCGGCGTCCGCGACGCCGGTCAACTCGCCGTGCAGGAGACCGCCTTCGAGACGGGCCGTGCTGAACGCGGCCGTGGGGGCGGTATGCAGCCCGACGGCCAGGACGCCGATCGCCGAGGCGGACGCCAGCTCGGCGAGCAGATCGCGGGCGCCGCAGGCGAGCAGCGCCTCGGTGGCGACGACGGCGCTGGTCAGGAACGGCACGGGCGCCGCGGCCCGGCCCAGCTCCTCCAGGACGACGGCGGCCTCGCGGTGCGTGGCGCCCTGGCCGCCCAGTTCCTCGGGAACCAGCAGGCCCGCGAGGCCCATGCCCTCGGCGAGGGTCTTCCACAGCGCCAGGTCGTGCGGCGTCTGCGTCTCGGTGCGGGCGATGACGTCGGCCGGGGCGCAGTGGTCGGTGAGCAGGTCGCGGACGGCGGCGCGCAGCGCCTCCTCCTCCTGCGTGTACAGCAGGTCGGGCTCGGTCCTGGCGGTGCTGGGCGTGCTCATCGGGCGAGGTCCTTCCAGGCGACATCCTTGTCGGTGCGTGGTTCGGCGGGCAGCCCGAGGACGCGCTCGGCGACGATGTTCAGCAGGACCTCGCTGGTGCCGCCCTCGATGCTGTTGCCCTTGGCCCGCAGATAGCGGTATCCGGCGTCCCGGCCGGTGAAGTCGACCAGTTCGGGGCGGCGAAGGGTCCAGTCGTCGTACAGAAGCCCCTCCTCGCCGCGCAGTTCGACCTCCAGGCCGCTGATCTCCTGGTTGAGGCGGGCGAACGCGAGCTTCATGCCGGAGCCCTCGGGTCCGGGCTGTCCGGCGACGAGTTGCTGGCGCAGCCGCTCGGAGGCGAGGCGGGCGACTTCGGCCTCGGTCCACAGCCTCAGCAGCCGCTGGTGGAGGTCGTGGGTGCGCAGCGCGGGCCGCTCGCGCCAAGTCCTGGCGACCGGGCCGATCATGCCGCCCTCGCGGGGCAGCCGCATGCCGCCGATGGAGACGCGCTCGTTCATCAACGTGGTCTGGGCGACCCGCCAGCCGTCGCCGACCTCGCCGAGGCGCCGCGCGTCGGGGATGCGCACACCGGTCAGGAAGACCTCGTTGAACTCGGCCTCGCCGGTGATCTGCCGCAGCGGCCTGACCTCGACCCCGGGGTCGGTCATGTCGCACAGGAAGTAGGTGATGCCCTGGTGCTTGGGCAGATCCGGGTCGGTGCGAGCGATGAGGATGGCCCAGCGGGCGAGGTGGGCGCTGGAGGTCCACACCTTCTGCCCGTCCACCACCCAGTCGTCGGCGTCGCGGACGGCGCGCGTGCGCAGGGCGGCCAGGTCGGACCCGGCGCCCGGCTCGCTGAACAACTGGCACCAGACCTCTTCGCCGGTCCACAACGGGCGCAGGCAGCGCCGCTGCTGCTCCTCGGAGCCGTAGCGCAGGATGGTGGGGGCGGCCATGCCCAGGCCGATGCCGATGCGGCGGGGGTCGTTGTCGGGAGCGCCGGCGGCCTCCAGTTCGGCGTCGACCACGGCTTGCAGGGAGCGGGGCGCGCCGAGTCCGCCGAGGCCCTCCGGGTAGTGCACCCAGGCGAGTCCGGCGTCGAAGCGGGCCCGCAGGAAGTCGAGGCGGTCGGTGGCCGCCGGGTCGTGCGCGGCCAGGAACTCCTGGGTGCGGCGGCGCAGTCCGGCCGCGTCGAGGTGGCTGTCGGTCATGCGGCGGCTCCGTTCTCCAGGGCGGGCAGCACGGCGATGCGGCCGGTGGTGACGCCCTCGGCGACGCGCCGTACGGCGTCGGCGGCCCCGGCGAGCGGCGCCCGCTCGCTGACCAGGGGCCGGATCGCGCCCTGGGAGGCCAGCTCGGTGAGCTGCTCGTGGCAGTGCCGGACCAGCTCGGGGTTCTTGGCGGCGTACAGGCCCCAGTGCAGGCCGAGGATCGCGTAGTTCTTGACCAGGGCGTGGTTGAGCGCGGGGCTGGGGATGGCGCCGCTGGCGAAGCCCACGACCACGATCCGGCCCTCGAAGGCGACGGTCTTGGCGGACTGCGCGTAGGCGGCGCCGCCGACCGGGTCGTAGATCACGTCGGCGCCCCGGCCGCCGGTCGCCTCCTTGACGGCGGCGACGACGTCCTCGGCGTGCCGGTCGATCACCGCGTCGCAGCCCAGCTTCCGCGCGACGGCGGCCTTCTCCGGGCCGCCGACGACGCCGACGACCGTGGCGCCGGCCGCCTTGCCGAGCTGTACGGCGGCGCTGCCGACGCCTCCGGCGGCGGCGTGCACGAGCAGCGTCTCGCCCGCCTCCAGGCGCGCGCGGCGGTGCAGTCCGAACCAGCCCGTCTGGTAGGCGATGTGCAGGGCGGACGCCTCGGCGTCGTCCAGCGCCTCGGGGGCGGGCAGCAGCGCGGCGGCGTCGGCGACGGCGTACTCGGCGAAGCCGCCGTGCGGCAGCGCGGGAGTGACGACCACGCGGCGCCCGTCCTCGGTCTCGCCGCAGATCTCCACGCCCGGGGTGAAGGGCAGCGGCGGCCGGATCTGGTAATGGCCGCGGCACAGCAGCGCGTCGGGGAAGTTGACGCTGGCGGCGCGCACCCTGAGCAGTGCCTGCCCCTCTCCGGGGACCGGACGCTCGGTCTCCTCCAGGCGCATCACCTCGCCGGGCTCGCCGTTCTCGTGCACTCGCCATGCCTGCATGCCGCCGCCTCCAGGGGACTGCGTCGTCTGACCGGGACCGTTCGCATACTAAGCGGTCGCTTGCCGATCAGGGAACACCGAGCGTCAGGCGTCTTCCCCGGCGCCCTCTCCCTCGGCGCGCTCCGCCCGCCCCTCCCGTCCGCCCCGGGCCGGGCGCGCCCGCACGTGCATCCGCTCGCCCTGCGGCCCGTACAGGCTCAGGAACTCCACCGGCCCCTCCCCCGTCGACCCGAACCAGTGCGGCACGCGCGTGTCGAACTCCGCCGCCTCCCCCGCGGCCAGCACCACGTCGTGCTCGCCCAGCACCAGCCGCAGCCTGCCGGAGAGCACGTACAGCCACTCGTAGCCCTCGTGGGCGCGCGGGTCCGGCGCCAGGCTGCGCCGCGGTTCGAGCACCTTGAACGCCTGGAGGCCGCCCGGCTGCCGGGTGAGCGGCCAGTGCGTGCGGCCCCCGCGCACGATCGGCGCGGCCCGCACCCGCGGATCGCCCGCGGCGGGAGCGCCGACCAGCTCGTCCAGCGGCGCCCGGTGGGCCCGCGCGATCGGCAGCAGCAGCTCCAGGCTGGGCTTGCGCAGGCCGGACTCCAGCCGTGAGAGAGTGCTCACGGAGATGCCCGTGGTCTCGGACAGGGCGGCCAGGGTCACCCCCCGCTCCTTGCGCATCCGCCGCAGCCTCGGTCCCACACCCGCCAGTACGTCGTCCGTGCTCATACCGGCATCTTCGTACCGGCTTTGCCGAATCGGCAAAGAGAATTGCCGGACCAGCACGACGCGGCACGACTCGGGCGGGGCGGTCCCGGCGGGCGCCGGGATCACGTAGGTGTGAAGCGGCGCGCCGCGGTGCACCATGACTGCATGCTGCTCGCCCGGCTGGCCCAGGTGTCGCGGGAGGTCGCGGCCACGTCCGCGCGGTCCCGGAAGACCGCTCTGCTCGCGGAGCTGTTCCGGGAGGCGGACGCGGACGACGTTCCCCTGGTCATCCCCTATCTCGCGGGACGGCTGCCGCAGGGACGGCTCGGCGTGGGCTGGAAGGTGCTCGGCCGCCCGGTCGCCCCGGCCGCCACGCCTTCGCTCACCGTGCGCGAGGCGGACGCCCTGCTGACCGGCCTGGGCGCCGTCTCCGGACCCGGCTCGCAGGCCGAGCGGGCGCGGATGGTCGGCGAGCTGATGGGGGCCGCCACCGAGGACGAGCAGCGCTTCCTGTTGGGGCTGCTCACCGGCGAGGTCCGGCAGGGCGCGCTGGAGGCGGCCGCCGTGGAGGGACTCGCCGCGGCCACGGACGCGCCGGCGGCGGACGTGCGGCGGGCGGTGATGCTCGCCGGATCGCTCCAGCCGGTGGCGCAGGCCCTGCTCGCCGACGGACCGGCGGCGCTGGAGCGCTTCCGGCTCACCGTGGGCCGGCCGGTGCTGCCGATGCTGGCGCACAGCGCCTCCTCCGTCGCCGAGGCGGTGGAGAAGCTGGGCGCGTGCGTCGTGGAGGAGAAGCTGGACGGCATCCGCGTCCAGGTGCACCGGGACGGCGAGGACGTACGGATCCACACCCGCACGCTGGACGACATCACCGACCGGCTGCCCGAGGTGGTCGCGGCGGCGCTGGAGCTGCCGGGCGAGCGCTTCGTGCTGGACGGCGAGGTCATCTCGTTCGGCGAGGACGGGCGCCCGCGCTCCTTCCAGGAGACCGCCGGGCGCGTCGGCTCCCGGCTGGACGTGGCCACGGCCGCCGGGGCGGTCCCCGTCTCGCCCGTCTTCTTCGACGCCCTGTCGGTCGGGGACCGGGACCTGCTCGACCTGCCGTTCGTAGAGCGGCACGCCGAACTGGCCCGGCTGGCACCCGAGGAGATGCGGGTTAGGCGCACTCTGGCGGCCGGTCCCGAGGACGTCCCGGCCGCCGAGGGCTTCCTCGCCCAGACGCTGGAGCGCGGCCACGAGGGCGTGGTCGTCAAAGCGCTCGACGCCCCCTACAGCGCCGGCCGGCGCGGCGCCTCCTGGCTGAAGGTCAAGCCCGTGCACACGCTCGACCTCGTGGTCCTGGCCGCCGAGTGGGGCCACGGCCGGCGCACCGGGAAGCTCTCCAACCTGCACCTGGGCGCCCGTACCGGCGACGGCGGCCTGGCCATGCTCGGCAAGACGTTCAAGGGCATGACGGACGCGCTGCTCGCCTGGCAGACCGGCCGGCTGGGCGAACTGGCCGTCGAGGAGCACCCCTGGGGCGTGACGGTACGTCCCGAACTGGTCGTCGAGATCGCCTACGACGGTCTTCAGCGCTCCACGCGCTATCCGGCGGGCGTGACGCTGCGCTTCGCCCGCCTCGTGCGCTACCGCGAGGACAAGCGCCCAGAGGAGGCGGACACGGTGGAGACGGTGCTGGCCGCGCATCCGCAGGTGCGGCCATGAACGACCGGCGAGGGAAGGCGAGTGATCAGCGGGGAGACGCGGGCGCCCGGCGAGGGGAGGCAGGCGACTCGCGGGACACGCCGGGCGAGCGGCGGAAGACGACGGGCGGCAGGCGGGACGCGGCGGCTGAGCGGCAGGAGGCGGCGGGCAAACAGCAGGACGCGCCGGGTGAACGGCAGGAGGCGGCGGCCGCGCGGCAGGACGCGCCGGGCGAGCAGCGGGAGGCGGCGGGCGAACGGCAGGACGCGACAGGTGAGCGGCAGGAGGAGGCGGGCGAGCGGCGGGACGCGATGGGCGTACGGCAGCAGGCGGCGGCCGAGCGGCGGTACAAGCACAGCGCCGGTCTGCTGCTGTACCGAGGGGCCGGCGCCGCGCGGGAGGTCCTGCTCGGGCATATGGGCGGTCCGCTGTGGTCCCGGCGCGAGGCGGGGGCGTGGACGGTCCCCAAGGGCGAGTACCCGCCGGACGAGCCCGCCTGGGAGGCGGCCCGGCGTGAGTTCCGCGAGGAGCTGGGCCTGGCGCCGCCGGACGGCGAGGCGGTCGCGCTCGGTGAGGTGCGGCAGCGAGGCGGCAAGATCGTGACCGTCTGGGCGGTCGAGGGCGACCTCGATCCGGCGGCGGTCGTGCCCGGCACGTTCACGATGGAGTGGCCGCCGCGCTCCGGGCGCGTCCAGGAGTTCCCGGAGCTGGACCGGGTCGCCTGGCTCGGCCTGGAGCAGGCCCGCACGGTGATCGTCGCGGCCCAGGCCGCGTTTCTGGACCGGCTGGCCGAGCACTCGCTCTGAGGAGGGACCCACGCGTTGCGGCGGGCGCCGCGGCGCGGGAGGGTCGAAGCACAGCCCGCTCCCAGGGAGGCCAGCCATGTCCATCGCCACGGTGAACCCGGCCAACGGCGAGACGATCAAGACGTACGAGGCCATGGACGATCAGGAGATCGAGCGCCGGCTCCAGCTCGCCGAGGCCACGTTCCGCACCTACCGGACGACGGCCTTCGCCGAGCGGGCCCGGCTGATGAACCGGGCCGCCGGGATCCTGGAGGAGGACCGCGACGAGGTCGCCCGGACGATGACCCTCGAGATGGGCAAGCCGGTCGCCCAGGCCCGTGCCGAGGCGTCCAAGTGCGCCAAGGCGATGCGCTGGTACGCCGAGCGGGCCGAGCGCCTGCTCGCCGACGAGGAGCCCGACGAGGCGGACGTGCACGACTCCGGCGGCTCGCGCGCCTTCGTCCGATACCGTCCGCTCGGCCCGGTGCTCGCGGTGATGCCCTGGAACTTCCCGATGTGGCAGGTGATCCGGTTCGCCGCGCCCGCGCTGATGGCAGGAAACGTGGGCCTGCTCAAGCACGCCTCCAACGTGCCGCAGACCGCCCTGTACCTGGAAGACCTGTTCCACCGCGCGGGCTTCACCGAGGGCTGCTTCCAGACCCTGCTGATCGGGACGGACGCGGTCGACGGCATCCTGCGCGACGACCGGGTGAAGGCGGCCACGCTGACCGGCAGCGAGCCCGCCGGGCGGGCGGTGGGGTCGGCCGCCAGCGAGATGATCAAGAAGACGGTGCTGGAGCTGGGCGGCAGCGACCCGTTCGTCGTGATGCCGTCGGCCGACGTCGACCGGGCCGCGGAGGTCGCGGTGACCGCGCGGGTGCAGAACAACGGGCAGTCGTGCATCGCCGCCAAGCGGTTCATCGTGCACGCGGACGTCTTCGACGCCTTCACCGAGCGCTTCGTGGCCGGGATGCGGGCGCTGAAGGTCGGCGACCCGATGCGGGAGGACACCCAGGTCGGACCGCTCGCCAGCGAGCGGGGCCGGGCCGATCTGGAGGAACTGGTCGACGACGCCCGGCACACCGGCGCGCGCGTGCTGTGCGGCGGCGAGCGGCCCGGCGGACACGGCTGGTACTACCCGCCGACGGTGCTGGCCGGGGTCACCCGCGAGATGCGCGTGCACCGCGAGGAGGCGTTCGGCCCGGTGGCCACGCTGTACCGCGCCGACGACCTGGACGAGGCGGTGCTGATCGCCAACGACTCCCCGTTCGGACTGAGTTCCAGCGTGTGGACCCACGACGAGGGCGACGTCGACCGGTTCGTCCGGGACATGGAGGCGGGCGGCGTGTTCGTCAACGGGATGACCGCCTCGCACGCCGCGTTCCCGTTCGGCGGCGTGAAGCGGTCGGGCTACGGGCGTGAGCTGTCCGGGCAGGGAATCCGCGAGTTCTGCAACATCACCACGGTATGGCACGGAGCGTGAGCGTTCCGCGGCTACGATCCCTGGTGTGAACCGCGAAGTGACTCTCCCTCTCATCGTCGACGACCGCGGTGCGTTGCAAGTGGCCGCGTCCGACGTGAGCAAGCTGCTGCGGACGGTGGGCGGCCGGTGGCTGCGTCTGGTGGAGGCCGGGCAGGGGGGACTCGACGAGGACACGGTGGCCGCGCTCACCATCGAGCTGGCCAAGCTGGCCGACCGGATCGACGTGGCCTGCATCGCCCACAGCAGCGGCGCGGCCTCGGGGTAGCCGGCCCCGCGCCGCGCCCGAGCCCCGCTACGGGCCCGCCCGCGCCGCTCACGGGCCGCCGCTCCCCCGCGCCGCACCTCCCCCGGGTCGCCCGACGCGCCGCACCCTCTCCTGCTCGCGCTTCCCGGCGCACCCGCCCCCCGCGCCGCCGCTCCCCTCCGGCACACGCCTCCCGGCGCACCCGCCCGCGCGCTCCCCGGCGGCCGCCCCCGTCGTATGCGCCCCGTCCCCTGCCCGGACCGGCGGCATCGCCCGGCCGCCCTCCCCGCCCCCGCGACCCAGGCGCCCGCGCCCTCGCACCGCCGCTCGCGTCCCCGGAGAGCTTCCGCGCCCCGGCGCCCCATAGCGGACCGAGCACCGCCCGGCACCCCGCCAGCCCCTCGGAGGCTCCGGCGACCCGAGTGACGACGGCGGCCTGAGCCAAGGCCCAGCCCCCGCCCCTCGCACATCGTCCGCGCCCCACGCGCCCCCGCCACTCCCGGCGCCCGCCGACTGCCGTACGCCTGATGTGCCCTCATGCCGGGGGCGAGGAGTGGCCGGTCGGCCGCTGCGCCGACCGGGCAGGCCGTCCGGCGCCGTACGGCGGGCGGCTCCCCGCACGCCATGCCGCCGACGCGCGGCGGCGCGGGCCCGCGCGAGCCCGGTCCGGACGACGCCCCGGCGCCCGGTCCGACCTGCGGTTTCACCCTTCTCTACGGCCCCGCCCGGAGGGCTCGCGACGCACCGCGCGGGCCGCGCGGGGCCGCGACCGCGTCGCCGGATTGGAGTAGTCCGACGAGAGATCGTCGCTCTGCCGGGTGATCGTGGGTGGACCACCCTTCTGGGTGCACAATCCTCTGCCCGGGGGGCTACCGGCCTTCCGGAAGGCGAAAGCAGGCACGGATCATGGCGACTTTGTGCAAGCCCTCGGTGTCCGTCCCGGAACACGTGATCACCATGGAGGAAACGCTGGAGCTCGCGCAGTCCCGGCACGCGGACCACCCGAACCTCCCGCTGGCCCTCCGGCTGATCGAGAACACCGGTGTGCGCACCCGGCACATCGTGCAGCCCATCGAGGAGACCCTGAAGCACCCGGGGTTCGAGGACCGCAACAAGCTCTACGAGCGCGAGGCGAAGGCCCGGGTCCCCGCCGTCATCCAGCGTGCGCTCGACGACGCCGAACTCCTGACCAGCGACATCGACGTCATCATCTACGTCTCGTGCACGGGCTTCATGATGCCCTCGCTGACGGCGTGGCTGATCAACGAGATGGACTTCGACTCCACCACCCGCCAGATACCCATAGCCCAGCTCGGCTGCGCGGCGGGCGGCGCGGCCATCAACCGGGCCCACGACTTCTGCACGGCCTACCCCAACGCCAACGCGCTCATCGTCGCCTGCGAGTTCTGCTCGCTGTGCTACCAGCCCACCGACCTGGGCATCGGCTCGCTGCTGTCCAACGGCCTGTTCGGCGACGGCATCGCCGCCGCCGTGGTCCGCGGCACCGGCGGCACCGGCGTGCGCCTGGCGCGCAACGGCTCGTACCTGATCCCCAAGACGGAGGACTGGATCGCGTACGACGTCCGGGCGACCGGCTTCCACTTCCTGCTGGACAAGCGCGTGCCCGCCACCATGGAGCCGCTCGCGCCCGCGCTCCAGGATCTGGCGGGACTGCACGGCTGGGACGCGTCGGACCTCGACTTCTACGTCATCCACGCGGGCGGTCCCCGCATCCTGGACGACCTCAGCAAGTTCCTGAAGGTCGAGCCGCACGCGTTCCGGTTCAGCCGGGCCACGCTCACCGAGTACGGCAACATCGCCAGTGCCGTCGTGCTCGACGCGCTGCGCCGGCTGTTCGACGAGGGCGGCCCCGAGGAGGGCGCGAAGGGGCTGCTCGCCGGGTTCGGCCCCGGCATCACCGCTGAGATGTCGCTGGGCAACTGGCAGATCGGGGACGGCGCGTGAGGGAGGAGACTCTCACCGAGACCATGCCGCCGGTGCGGCACTGGCCCGCGACCGACCTGACCGGCGTCGACTTCGACCCGGTGCTGGCCGAGTTGATGGAGGAGGGTCCGGTCACCCGGATCGAGCTGCCCAACGGCGAGGGCTGGGCCTGGCTGGCGACCCGGATGGACGACGTGCGGCTGGTCGTCGACGACCCCCGGTTCAGCCGCGAGGCGGTCATGGACCGGCAGGTCACGCGGCTGGCCCCGCACTTCGTCCCGTCCCGCGGCGCGGTCGGCTTCCTCGACCCGCCCGACCACACCCGGCTGCGCCGCACGATCGCGCCCGCGTTCACCGCGCAGGGCGTGGAGCGGGTGCGCGACAGCGCGGGGCGGATGCTCGGAGAACTGGTCGACGAACTGCTGGCGGCCGGGCCGCCCGCCGATCTCACGGCTGCGGTGCTCAGCCCGTTCCCCATCGCGGTGATCTGCGAGCTGATGGGCGTGCCCGCCGCCGACCGGCACGGCATGCACACCTGGACGCAGCTCATCCTGTCCTCGGCGCACGGCGCCGACGTCAGCGAGCAGGCCAAGCAGGAGATGGGCGCGTACTTCGCGGAGCTGATCGACGCGCGGGCGGACGGCGCCGGGGAGGACGTGGCCTCGCTGCTGGGCGCCGCCGTGGGGCGCCGGGAGGTCGCCCTGGACGAGGCCGTGGGGCTCGCGGTGCTCCTCCAGATCGGCGGCGAGGCGGTCACCGCCAACAGCGGGCAGATGGTCTACCTGCTGTTGACCCGTCCCGACCTGGCCGACCGGCTCCGCGCGGAGCCGGCGATCCGTCCGCAGGCCGTCGACGAGCTGCTGCGCTACCTCCCGCACCGCAACGCGGTCGGGCTGTCGCGGATCGCGCTGGAGGACGTGGAGATCGCGGGGGTGCGGATCCGGGCGGGCGACGCGGTCTACGTGTCGTACCTGGCCGCCAACCGCGACCCGGAGGTCTTCCCGGAGCCGACGGAGATCGACCTCACGCGCAGCCCGAACCCGCACGTGGCGTTCGGCTTCGGGCCGCACTGCTGTCCGGGCGGCCGGCTCGCCCGGATGGAGTCGGAGCTGCTGGTGGACGCGCTGCTGGACCGGCTGCCGGGGCTGCGGCTCGCGGTGGCCCCGGGCCAGGTGCCTTTCCGGAAGGGCGCGCTGATCCGCGGGCCCGAGGCCCTGCCCGTGACGTGGTGAGCCGGCGATGACCACGGAAGGGCTGCTGCTGCCCCCGGACTCCGGCGACACCGGCGTCGTCGGAGAGGGGCTGCTCGTGCTGCCGGGCGAGGGCCGGGTCGTCGAGACGCCCGCCCAGCGCGTGACGTTCAAGGTGACCGGCGCGCACTCGCGGGTCTCCTCCAGCTTCGAGGTGGAGGTGCCGCCCGGCTTCGACGTGGGCGCCCATGTGCACACCCGCAGCGAGGAGTTGTTCTACGTGTTGGAGGGCGAGTTGGACGTGCTCGCCTTCGAACCGCGGATCCGGACGCCCGATCGCTGGCAGCGGTGGGAGTCGCGCACCGGCCGACAGGTGGTGCGGGCGACGCCGGGCACGGTGATCGTCGTGCCGCCGGGCTGCCCGCACGCGTTCGCCAACCCCACCGGGGCCCCCGCGAAGATGTTCTTCCAGTCGTCGCCGCCCCCGGATCACGAGCGGTACTTCGAGGAGCTGCTGGAGATACTGAACAGCGGCGGTCCGCCGGACCACGCGGCGATCGAGGCGCTGCGCATGCGCTACGACATCGAGCAGCTCACGCCGCTCAGACACCGCTGACGTCCCGCCGCGCCCCGCCCGTCGCGCACGGGCGGGGCGCACGTCTTCGACGGCGAGGACAGGTTTCGGTGAACCTTTCCGGTCACACACTGCACGCACTGCACGCACTGCTGCGCACTAGCGGATCGGCAGGCCCGAGAGGGTGCGGGCGATGACCAGGCGCTGGATCTCGCTGGTGCCCTCGAAAATGGTGTAGATCGCCGCGTCGCGGTGCATCCGCTCCACCGGGTACTCGCGGGTGTAGCCGTTGCCGCCGAGGATCTGGATCGCCTGGGCGGTGACCTTCTTGGCGGTCTCGCTGGCGAACAGCTTCGACATCGAGCCCTCGGCGGCGGTGAACGGCTTGCCGTTGACCGCCATCCAGGAGGCCCGCCACACCAGCAGGCGGGCTGCGTCGATCTGGGTGCGCATGTCGGCGAGCTGGAAGGCGACGCCCTGGTTGTCGATGATCGGGCGGCCGAACTGCTCCCGCGTCCGGGCGTAGTCGAGGGCGACCTCGTAGGCGGCGCGGGCGGTGCCGACCGCCATGGCGCCGACGGCGGGACGGCTCGCCTCGAACGTGGCCATCGCCGCGTTCTTCACCCGCTCGCCGCCCGTCCTGGCCTTCTCCCGGGCGCGGGCCAGCCGCTCGTCGAGCTTCTCCTTGCCGCCGAGCAGGCAGGCGCCGGGGACGCGCACGCCGTCCAGGATCACTTCGGCGGTGTGCGAGGCGCGGATCCCGTGCTTCTTGAATTTCTGGCCCTGGGACAGGCCGGGCGTGCCCGGCGGGACGATGAAGGAGGCGTGGCCCTTGGAGCCCAGCTCCGGGTCGACGCAGGCGACGACCACGTGCACGTTGGCGATGCCGCCGTTGGTGGCCCAGGTCTTGACGCCGTCGATCACCCACTCGTCCTTGGCCTTGTCGTACACGGCGCGCGTGCGCATCGCGGCCACGTCGGAGCCCGCGTCGGGCTCGGAGGAGCAGAAGGCGGCGACCTTGACGTCGTCGGCGTCGCCGTACATCTGCGGGATCCAGAGGCCGATCTGCTCCTCGGTGCCGTTGGCGAGGACGCCGACCGCGGCCAGGCCGGTGCCGACGATGGACAGGGCGATGCCCGCGTCGCCCCAGAACAGCTCCTCCATGGCGGTGGGGATGCCGAGGCCGGTGGGGTCGAAGTACTGCTGGGCGTAGAAGTCCAGGGAGTAGACGCCCACCTTGGCGGCTTCCTGGATGACCGGCCAGGGGGTCTCCTCGCGCTCGTCCCATTCGGCGGCGGCGGGACGGATGACGTCGGCGGCGAAGCCGTGCAGCCAGTCCCGGACCTCCTTCTGCTCGTCGTTGAGCTCCATGGTGAACTCGGCCATGTCCCCTCCAGCGGCGCCCGTGCATGTTACTTGCGGTAACCATATTTTGTTACTGACGAGTAGACGAAGTCAAATCCGGCGGCTCCCCCGCCCCTGCTCCCCGGCGTGCCCGCCCCGTCCCCCGGGCGCCGATCCCCGAGCCCGCACCGCCCCCCACCGGCCGGTTCGAGGCCCGCAAGGCGGTCAGTGTTAGTTTGCGCAAGCGTCACCGAATCAGCACGGGTGGGGAGAGCTCATGGACACCACGCCGCGGACCGAGCAGCAGCGGTCCGCCGACCGCCGACGGCGCGAGCTGCTGGAGGCCGCCGACCGGGTGGTGCTGCGCGACGGCCCGCAAGCCTCGATGAACGCCATCGCCGCCGAGGCCGGCATCACCAAACCGATCCTCTACCGCCACTTCGGCGACAAGGGCGGCCTGTACGCCGCGCTCGCCCAGCGGCACACCGACGCCCTGCTCGACTCCCTGCGCGCCGCCCTCGACGCGCCCGCGGAACGGCGCGAACGGGTCGAGTCGACGCTGGACGCCTATCTCGCGGCCATCGAGGCGCGCCCCCAGGTCTACCGCTTCCTCATGCATCCCGCCGAGGGCGGCCAGGGCGCCGAGGGCGGCTTCGACGTCGGCAAGCACTCCGCCCCGCTGCTGCGCCGCATGGGCGAGGACCTGGCCCAGGTCATCGGGGAGCGTCTGGACCTCGGTCCGGACGGCCAGCGACTGGCCCGCGTGTGGGGCCACGGCATCGTCGGCATGATGCACGCGGCCGGCGACTGGTGGCTGGGCGAACGGCCTTGCTCCCGCCCGGAGTTGGTGCGCTGCCTGGCCGATCTCCTCTGGGGGCGCCTGGCCGCGGCCGGCGACAAGAGGGGCGGCCCCGGGTTCTAGAGCCTTCGGAGGCCGGGTGTCAGGCGCCGGGCTCCAGGCCCCGGGCTCCCGGTTCAGGCCGGTCCGTCCGGCGGCCGATGCTCCAGGGCGCCTTCGCCGCCTGTCCGAGGACCCGGCGCCTGCGCCAGCCCGTGAGGCGGTCCGGGTAGAGCCGGCCCTCCAGGTGGTCGCACTCGTGCTGGAGGCACCGGGCGAAGAAGCCCGACCCCCGGACGGTCACCGGCTCGCCGGTCACGGTGACGCCCTCGACGACCGCGTGGTCGTGCCGTTCGACGCCCGCTTCGAGTCCGGGCAGGGACAGGCACCCCTCCGGACCGCGGACCGAGACTCCGCCGGCCTCCACCAGGCGCGGGTTCACCAGGTGCCCCAGGTGCCGCACCTCCTCGTCGTCCGGGCAGTCGTAGACGAACACCCGCAGCGGCGACCCCACCTGGTTCGCCGCCAGTCCGACGCCCTGGGCGGCGTACATCGTGGCGAACAAGTCCTCCACGAGCCGGGCCAGTTCGGGACCGAAGTCGGTGACCTCGCGGCAGGGCGCGTCGAGCGCCGGGTCGCCGAGCAGGGTGAGGGGCCGGACGTGCCCGCGGGCGCCCGGGATCGAGCCGTGTCGCATGGCGGCAAGGGTACGGTCCTGGTGCCCGCGTGAACGGCGCGCGGGCGCGATGACGGCGCCGGAATTCGGGAGCACGATCGGATCTCGATAGGCTGAGGTCCGCACCACGTTGCCGGACGGCTCAGGCGCGGCGCGTACGCAAGGAGGATCGAGAACTGATGGCAGGCAACTCGGACCCGCTCACGCCGCGGGCCAAGCTGGCCGTGACCGCGGGCAAGGCGGTCGCGGCGGCATCGCGCGCGGCGGGGCGCGGCAGCGGTTCGGTGATCGGCGGCCGGGTGGCGCTCAGGCTCGACCCCGACCTGCTGGCCCGGCTCGCCCAGCACCTGGACGTGATCCTCGTCTCGGCGACCAACGGCAAGACCACCACCACCCGGCTCATCGCCGAGGCCCTGCGGGCCGCCGGCCCGGTCGTCTCCAACGCCCTCGGGGCCAACATGCCGGCCGGCATCACCTCGGCGCTCGCGGGCGGCTCGGAGTCGAAGTTCGGTGTGATCGAGGTCGACGAGAAGTACCTCGCGGGCGTGGCCCGGGACACCGACCCCAAGTGCATCGCGCTGCTCAACCTCTCCCGCGACCAGCTCGACCGCGCCGCCGAGACCCGGATGCTCGCGGAGCACTGGCGCGAGGGCCTGGCCGGCTCCAAGGCCGTGGTCGTCGCCAACTGCGACGATCCGCTGGTGGTGTGGGCCGCGTCCTCCTCCCCCAACGTGATCTGGGTCGCCGCCGGCCAGATGTGGAAGGACGACGCCTGGTCCTGCCCGTCCTGCGGCGGCGTGATGCGGCGGCCCGGCGACGACTGGCACTGCGGCGAGTGCGGCTTCCGCCGGCCGACGCCGAGCTGGGCCCTGTCCGGGGACCACGTGCTGGACCCGCACGGCTCGGCGTGGCCCATCCACCTGCAACTGCCCGGCCGCGCCAACAAGGCCAACGCCGCCTCCTCCGCGGCCGTCGCCGCCGTCTTCGGGGTGCCGCCGCAGGTCGCCCTGGAGCGGATGCACAAGGTGCAGGCGGTCGCCGGGCGCTACGACGTGGTGCGGTTCCTGGAGCGCGACCTGCGGCTGCTGCTGGCGAAGAACCCGGCCGGCTGGCTGGAGACGTTCTCGCTGATCGACCCGCCGCCCACCCCGGTCATCCTGTCGGTGAACGCGCGCGGCGCGGACGGCACCGACACCTCCTGGCTGTGGGACGTCGACTACACCCGCCTGACCGGCCACCCGCTGTTCGTGATCGGCGACCGGAAGCTGGACCTCGCGGTGCGCCTGGAGGTCGCGAACCAGCAGTTCCAGGTCTGCGAGAACCTCGACCAGGCCGTGCGGCTGGCGCCGCCGGGCCGGATCGAGGTCATCGCCAACTACACCGCGTTCCAGGACCTGCGCCGCCGCGTCGGCAACTGACCCACAGGCCCCTGAAAGGCCGCCGAAGAAGAGGGACTTCATGAGCGACAACCAACTGCGGCTGGTGTGGATCTACCCGGACCTGCTGAGCACCTACGGCGACCAGGGCAACGCGCTCGTCATGGAGCGCCGGGCGCGGCAGCGCGGTCTGGACGTGGCCCGCCTCGACGTGCGCAGCGACCAGCCGATCCCGACCTCCGGCGACATCTACCTGATCGGCGGCGGCGAGGACCGGCCGCAGCGGCTGGCGGCGGAACGGCTGGGCCGCGACGGGCACCTGCACCAGGCCGTGCAGAACGGCGCGATCGTGTTCTCGGTCTGCGCCGGCTACCAGATCCTCGGCCACGAGTTCGTCAACGACCTCGGCCAGCGCCAGCCGGGGCTGGGACTGCTCGACGTGGTGTCGGTGCGCGGCGAGAACGAGCGGTGCGTGGGCGACGTGCTGGGCGACATCGACCCGCGCCTCGGCCTGCCGCCGCTGACCGGCTTCGAGAACCACCAGGGCGTCACCCACCTGGGCCCCACCGCCCGTCCGCTCGCCCAGGTGCGGTTCGGCCGGGGCAACGGCACGGGCGACGGCACCGAGGGCGCGTACAACGACACCGTGTTCGGCACGTACATGCACGGGCCGGTGCTGGCCCGCAATCCGCAGATCGCCGACCTGCTGCTGAAGCTGGCGCTCGACGTGAACGCGCTGCCGCCGATCGACGACCGCTGGTACGAGGCGCTGCGCGAGGAGCGCATCGCGGCCGCGACCCAGCCGGCCTGACCGTCCGGGCGCCGCAGACCGCGCCTGCCTGCTGCGGGCGACCCCTGGTCAGGATGCGGCGGCGAGCCCGTCTGACGGGTCGCCCGCACGGGTGAGCGGGTGCGTCCAGCAGGCGGACGCGGGGTGCGGTCGGGCCCCTCGGTGCCGCTAGGGTTGGCAGGGATCGATCCGGACAGCGCCGTCCGGTCCCGCGCCTACGTCGAGAAGGTTGTCCGGGCTATGCGCATTGGTGTCCTCACGTCCGGCGGCGACTGTCCTGGCCTGAACGCCGTCATCCGGTCCGTCGTGCACCGTGCCGTCGCCGACCACGGCGACGAGGTCCTCGGTTTCCGGGACGGCTGGAAGGGCCTCCTGGAGTGCGACTACCTCAAGCTCGACCTCGACGCCGTAGGCGGCATCCTGGCGCTCGGCGGCACCATACTCGGCTCCTCCCGGGTCCGCCCCGAGCACCTGCGGGACGGCGTGGAGCGGGCCCGCGGCCACGTCCAGGAACTCGGGCTGGACGCGATCATCCCGATCGGCGGCGAGGGCACGCTCAAGGCGGCCCGGCTGCTGTCGGACGGCGGGCTGCCGATCGTCGGCGTGCCCAAGACCATCGACAACGACATCGCCGTCACGGACGTCACCTTCGGCTTCGACACCGCCGTGACCGTCGCCACCGAGGCCCTGGACCGGCTGAAGACCACCGCCGAGTCCCATCAGCGGGTGCTGATCGTGGAGGTCATGGGCCGTCACACCGGCTGGATCGCGCTCCAGTCCGGCATGGCGGCCGGCGCGCACGCCGTGGTCGTCCCCGAGCGCCCGTTCGACATAGAGGCGCTGGCACGGAAGGTCGGCGAGCGGTTCGCGGCGGGCAAGCGGTTCGCGATCGTCGTGGCGGCGGAGGGCGCCAAGCCGCTGCCGGGCACCATGGACTTCGACGAGGGCGGCAAGGACGTCTACGGTCACGAGCGGTTCGCCGGGATCGCCCGGCAGCTCTCCGTGGAGCTGGAGCGCCGCCTGGGCAAGGAGGCGCGGCCGGTCATCCTCGGGCACGTCCAGCGGGGCGGCACGCCGACCGCGTACGACCGGGTGCTGGCCACCCGGTTCGGCTGGCACGCCGTGGAGGCGGTGCACCGCGGGGAGTTCGGCCGGATGACCGCGCTGCGCGGCACGGAGATCGTGATGGTTCCGCTGGCCGAGGCGGTCGCGACCCTCAAGACGGTGCCCGCCGACCGGTACGCCGAGGCGGACTGCGTGGTCTAGGAATGCGTGGTCCGGGGGCGCGTGGTCTAGGAGCACGTGGCCTGGGGGCCCTCTCCCCCAGGGCCCTGTGCCGCTGTGCTGAGCCGCCCCCGGTCGCCGTCGCGATCGGGGGCGGTTCTAGTCTGGGTCCGGACAGACGGCGGCGGACACGCCCAGCTCTGGTCAGACAGCGCGCAACCCCCACGAATCAGGAGCCGGCGGATGGATCACAGCGGGCATGGCATGACCATGGACCTGCCGCCGTTCACGCTGGGCCGCGGCCTCACCTGGTCCGCCGACCCGTTCTTCCTCGTCGCCTGCCTGCTCGGCCTCGGCCTGTACGGCTGGGGCGTGCTGCGGCTGCGGCGCCGCGGTGACTCCTGGCCGGTCGGCCGTACGATCGCGTACGCCGTCGGCGTGCTGACCGTGGCGCTGGTGACGTGCACCGGGCTGAACGACTACGGCATGGTCATGTTCAGCGTGCACATGGTGCAGCACATGGTCATCAGCATGCTCTCGCCGATCCTGATCCTGCTCGGCGCGCCCATCACCCTGGCCCTGCGCGCCCTCCCGGTGGCCGGACGGGGCCGCAAAGGGCCGCGCGAGCTGCTGCTGGCCCTGCTGCACAGCCGCTTCACGCGCGTCGTGTCGCACCCCGCGTTCACCATCCCGCTGTTCATCGCGAGCCTCTACGCGCTGTACTTCACGCCGATCTTCGACTTCCTGATGGGGTCGCGGACGGGGCACACCGCGATGATGGTGCACTTCCTCGCGGTGGGCGTGGCGTTCTTCTGGCCGATCATGGGCGTCGACCCGGGTCCGCACCGGCCGGGCCACCTGCTGCGGATGCTGGAGCTGTTCGCCGGCATGCCGTTCCACGCGTTCTTCGGCATCGCCCTGATGATGGGCTCCACCCCCTTGGTCGGGACCTTCGCCCACCCGGCCGGCTCGCTCGGCATCGACGCGCTGTCCGACCAGACGGCGGCCGGCGGCATCGCCTGGGCGTTCAGCGAGGTCCCCTCGGTCCTGGTGCTGCTCGCCCTGCTGTACCAGTGGTACCGCTCCGAGCAGCGGCAGGCCCGGCGCACGGACCGGGCCGCGGACCGGGACGGCGACAAGGAGCTGGAGGCGTACAACGCCTATCTGGCCTCGCTCCAGGCCCGCGGGAACTAGCCGCCCCGGCCGCGCCGCCTCCCGGGGCTTCCTCCCGGGCCGCCCTCCGGGGCCCCCTCCCGCGCCGCCCTCCGTACACCCGCCTCCCGGGCCGCCCCCCGCACACCCGCCTCTCACAGCCTCCCGGCCGCCCCCGCGCACCCGGCGCCCCGGCCTCTCACCCTGCACCGGCGCCGCGGCCGGTTTCCGCGACGGCGGTGCCCGGCCCGGGGATCCGGGGCACCATGAGGGGAGGCGATCCGAGGAGGCTGCGGCGATGCCCGGTGCGACGGACGGTTCCACCAAGGCGATGGGGGTGCTCACGACGGGCGCCCTCGTCGTCGTGTCGGCCTACTCGGTGGCCCTCGGGGGCGACGGCTGGCTGTGGTTCGGCTGGGTGGTGCTGGGCCTGATCACCCTGGGCATGGCGGTGATCCGCGGCGCCTGAGCCTCACCGCCCGGCGAGCGGGTCGCGCCGCCCCGTGGAGTGCACGCCCGGCTGGTACTTCGGCAGCCGGACGGTGATCTTCATTCCGGCGCCCGGGGCGGTCTCGACGACCAGGCCGTGGTCGTCGCCGTAGACCTGGCGCAGCCGGTCGTCGACGTTGGACAGTCCGATGCCGCCGGACGGGCTGTCCTCGCCCGCGAGGATGCGGCGGAGCAGGTCGGGGTCCATGCCCGCGCCGTCGTCCTCGATGACCACCAGCGCCTCGGCCCCCGCGTCCTGCGCGGTGAGCCGGATGCGGCAGGCCCCGGCCTTGCCCTCCAGGCCGTGCTTGACGGCGTTCTCCACGAGCGGCTGGAGGCACAGGAAGGGCAGCGCGACCGGAAGCGCCTCCGGGGCGATCTGGAGGGTGACGGTCAGGCGGCTGCCGAAACGGGCGCGCACCAGCGACAGGTAGTGCTCGACGGCGTGCAGCTCGTCGGCCAGGGTGGTGAAGTCGCCGTGCCGGCGGAACGAGTAGCGGGTGTAGTCGGCGAACTCCAGCAGCAGCTCGCGGGCCCGCTCGGGGTCGGTGCGGACGAACGAGGCGATCACCGCCAACGAGTTGTAGACGAAGTGCGGGGAGATCTGGGCGCGCAGGGCCTTGATCTCGGCCTCGATGAGCCGGGTGCGGGAGCGGTCCAGCTCGGCCAGCTCCAACTGCACGGAGACGAACCGGGCGACCTCGGCGGCGGCCCGGACCAGGACGGCGGACTCCCGGGGCGCGCAGGCCACCAGCGCGCCGTGCACGCGGTCGTCCACGGTGAGCGGGGCGACGACCGCCCAGCGCGCCGGGCAGTCAGGGGTGCGGCAGTCCAGCCGGAACGCCTCGCCGCGCCCGGTCTCCAGGGGGCCGGCCAGGCGGTCCATGATCTCGGCGCGGTGGTGGGCGCCCGCCCCGTCCCAGGCCAGCACCCTGCGGTCGTCGGTGAGGCAGAGCGCGCCGGTGCCCAGCAGGGAGCGCAGCCGCCGGGCCGAGCGGCGGGCGGTGTCCTCGGTCAGGCCGGACCGCAGCGGGGGCGCGGCCAGGGAGGCGGTGTGCAGGGTGCGGAAGGTGGCGTGCTCCACCGGGGTGCCGAGGTCGCCGGGGCGCCGCGGGCGGGCGGTGCGCCGGCCGAGCCAGAAACCGGCGGCCAGCAGCGGCAGGGCCGCCCCGCACAGCCCGGCGAGGAAGCCGCTCACGCCCGCACCTCCGCGCGCAGTCGTTCGGGCAGGTGAAGGCGGGCGAGGACGGCCGCCGTGCCGGGCGGGACGCGGCCCGGGGTGGCCAGCGAGACCAGCGCCATGATGAGGAAGCCGAGCGGCGCCGACCACAGGGCGGGCCAGGCGAGCAGCGTGCGCAGCGGTTCGGGGGCGCGCACCCCGGCCATCGTGACGGCGGCCGCGACGAGCGCGCCGCCCCCTCCGGCGAGCATCCCGGCGGCGGCGCCCGGCGGGGTGAGCCCGCGCCACCAGATGCCGAGCACGAGCAGCGGGCAGAAGGACGAGGCGGACACGGCGAAGGCGAGCCCGACCGCGTCGGCCACGGGCAGCGAGCCGGTCAGCGCGCTCACGGCGAGCGGCACGGCCATGGCGAGCAGGACGCCGTAGCGGAAACGCCGCACGCCCCGGGCGGGCAGCGCACCGCGGGAGGGCAGCACGTCCTGGGTGATCACCCCGGCCACCGCCATGGTCAGCCCGGAGGCGGTGGACAGGAACGCGGCGAAGGCGCCGCCCGCGATCAGGGCGCCCAGCAGATCGCCGCCGGGGCCGCCGATCAGCCGGCCGGGCAGCAGCAGGACGGCGGCGTCGGCGTTCCCGGTGAGCGTCAGCTCCGGTGTGTAGAGGCGGGCGAGCGCGCCGTACAGGGGCGGCAGCAGGTAGAAGGCGCCGACCATGCCGAGCACGGCCACAGTGGTGCGGCGGGCGGCGGCGCCGTCCGGGCTGGTGTAGAAGCGGACGACGACGTGCGGCAGGCCCATGGCCCCGAGGAAGGTGGCGAGGATGAGGCCGTACGTGGCGTACAGCGGGCGGTCCGCGCGGCCTGCGGCGAGCGGGCCGGACACCGCGCCGGCGTCGGCGGGCTCGGGGACGGCGGCGCCCGGGGCGAAGGTGAGGCGGGCGCCGCCCTGGACGCGGTGGACGCCGGCGGCCAGCGTGACGGGGCGGTCGCCGTGGTGGCTCCGGCCGTCGACGGTGCCGTCGACGGCAGCGGTGAGCGGTGCGGCCAGCCGCAGGTCGACGGTGGCGCCGACGGTGACGGTGTGCCGCGTGCGGAAGGCGGCCGGTTCGTCGAAGGCGTGCCGGGGCGCGCCGTCGCCCTGCCAGGCGAGGACCAGGAACAGGGCGGGGACGAGCAGCGCGGTCAGCTTCAGCCAGTACTGGAACGCCTGGACGAAGGTGATGCTGCGCATGCCGCCCGCGGCCACCGTGGCCGCCACGACGACGGCGACGATCAGCCCGCCGAGGTCGTCCGGCGCGCCGGTGAGCACCGTCAGGGTCAGTCCCGCGCCCTGGAGCTGGGGCAGCAGGTACAGCCAGCCGACCCCGACGACGAAGGCGCTCGCCAGCCGCCGCACGCCCGGGGAGGCGAGCCGGGCCTCGGCGAAGTCGGGCAGGGTGTAGGCGCCGGAGCGGCGCAGCGGGGCGGCGACGAAGAGCAGCAGGACCAGGTGGCCGGCCGCGTAGCCGACCGGGTACCAGAGCATGCCGGGCCCCTGGACCAGGACCAGTCCGGCGATGCCCAGGAAGGAGGCGGCGGACAGGTACTCGCCGCTGACGGCGGCGGCGTTCAGGCGCGGGCCGACGGTGCGCGAGGCGACGTAGAAGTCGGAGGTGGTGCGCGAGACGCGCAGACCGAACGCGCCGATCAGGACGGTGGCCGCCACGACCAGGGCGACGGCGGGGACGGTGTAGGCGGAGTTCACGGGCGGGGCGTCCTCAGCGGTCCTCGACGAGCCGGACGAAGTCGCGTTCGTTGCGTTCGGCGCGGCGCACGTACCAGCGGGCCAGCAGCAGGAGCGGGGCGTAGAGGCCGAAGCCGAGGACCGCCCACTGGAGGCGGCGGGCGCCGGGGACCGCGGCGAAGACCAGGGGCAGCGGGGCGACGAGCAGCGCCAGCACCGCGAGGGCGGCGAGCGCGGCGCGCAGTTGACTGCGCATCAGGGAGCGGACGTAGGTGTGGCCCAGGGTGGTCTGCTCGGCTATCTCGGTGCGCGGACGGGAGTGCGCCGGGGCCCGGCGGGTCCGGCGCGGCGGCCCGGTGACGACGACGCGGCGTTCGCCGGCGTCCTGCGGCATGGCGTCTCCTCCTAGTGCCGCGGCCGGCGCAGCAGCAGTTCCCTCAGCTCGCGCGCGTGGCGGCGGCTGACCTGGAGTTCCTCGCCGCCCACCCGCAGGCTCACCGCGCCCGCGTCCAGCCGGAGTTCGTCGATGTGCCGCAGCGCGACCAGATGGCGGCGGTGGACGCGGACGAAGCCGCGCGGACGCCAGCGCTCCTCCAGGGCGGACAGCGGTATGCGGACCAGGTGGCTGCCGGTGCGGGTGTGCAGGCGGGCGTAGTCGCCGCGGGCCTCGACGTGGGTGATGTCGTCGACGGGGACGAAGCGGGTCACCCCGCCTAGTTCCACCGGCAGGCAGTCGGGGTCGGGCTCGCTGACGCTGATCCGGGCGGTGGTGCGGCGCAGGTGGGCCGCGCGCCGGACCGCCTCGGCCAGCCGTTCGGCGCGCACGGGTTTGAGCACGTAGTCGACGGCCCCCAGGTCGAACGCCTGGACGGCGAAGTCCTCGTGGGCGGTGACGAAGACGATCAGCGGCGGCTCGGCGAATCCGGACAGCAGCCGGGCGAGGTCGAGGCCGTCGAGGCCGGGCATGTGGACGTCGAGGAAGACCGCGTCGATCGCGTCGGGGCCGCCGGGCCCGGACTCCAGGGCGCGGTTGATGCGGCGCAGCGCCTCGGTGGCGTCCCCGGCGCCCTGCGCGTCGGCGATCCGCGGGTCCGCGCTCAGCAGGTAGAGCAGCTCCTCCAGCGAGGGGCGTTCGTCGTCGACGGCGAGGGCGCGCAGCATGACCCCGGAGTCTCGCGCAGCGCGTACCGGGAGTCCAGGGGGCGTGAGGCGTGCGGGGCGTCGCGGGCCGGTGAACCTCTCCGGTCACCGCGCCGGCTGTCGGGGGCGGCCGGGCCCGCTGGATACAGTGCCCCCATGAACAGCAGGCCGGCGCCGTTCGACGAGCTCGACCGGAAGATCCTCACCGCCTTGATGGCGAACGCCCGGAGCAGTTTCGCCGAGATCGGCGCGGGGATCGGGCTGTCCGCGACGGCCGTGAAGCGCCGGGTGGACCGGCTGCGCGAGACCGGGGTGATCACCGGGTTCACGGCCACGGTGCGGCCCTCGGCGCTGGGCTGGCGGACGGAGGCGTACGTCGAAGTCTACTGCGAGGGCGCGGCGCCGCCCCGGCGGCTGGCCGAGGTGGTGCGCAACCATCCGGAGATCACGGCGGCGATGACGGTGACCGGCAACGCGGACGCGCTGCTGCATGTGCGGGCGCGGGACGTGGAGCACTTCGAGGAGGTGCTGGAGCGGATCCGCACGGAGCCTTTCATCCGCAAGACGATCAGCGTGATGGTGCTGTCCCATATGCTGCCGGAAAGCCCGGAGGCGGGCGCCAGCCAACCAGCCCCCGACGGCGCAGCAGACCTGCGCTGAACGGCGCCTATACGCAGCATCGCTGCTCAGACACGCAGCTATCGTTGCTTGTCGAGCGTACGGCTCGCTTCCTACCGTGGTGTCAGCCCTCACGACGCTCCCAGGAAGCGGAGGAACCCCTCTGTGCCCGAGTCCCGTGTGCCGCGCCGACGGCGCTTCCTCGTCTGCGAACCCAGACACTTCGCCGTGCAGTACGCGATCAACCCCTGGATGCATCCGGAACGTCCCGTGGACGTGCCGCGCGCCCAGGCCCAGTGGAAGGCGCTCGTCGACGCCTACCGCGCCCACGGTCACACCGTGGAGACCGTGGAGCCGCTGCCGGCCCTGCCCGACATGGTCTTCGCCGCGAACTCCGCGGTCGTGGTCGGCGGCCGGGTCTTCGGCTCCCTGTTCCTCGCGCCCGAGCGGCGCCCCGAGTCCCTCCCCTACGACACCTGGTTCAAGTCGGCCGGCTTCGACGTCTACCGGCCGGAGTCGGTGTGCGAGGGCGAGGGCGACTTCGTCCCGGCCGGGCGCTGGCTGCTGGCGGGCGCCGGCTTCCGCACCACTCGCGAGGCCCACCGCGAGGCGCAGGAGTACCTGGGCGTCCCGGTGATCGGCCTGACCCTGGTGGACCCGTACTTCTACCACCTGGACACGGCGCTGTTCGTCCTCGACGACGGGGCGGACGGCGGGGACGGGAACATCGCCTACTACCCCCAGGCGTTCTCGCCCGGCAGCCGCGAGGTGCTCGCCCGGCTCTACCCGGACGCGGTGATCGCCACCCGCGAGGACGCGATGGCCTTCGGCCTCAACTCCGTCAGCGACGGCCGCCACGTCTTCGTCTCGCCCGGCGCCGAGGCCCTCACCGCCCAGCTCGCCGACCTCGGCTACCTGCCCGTGCCCGTCGACCTGTCGGAGTTCCACAAGGCCGGCGGCGGCATCAAGTGCTGCACCCAGGAGATCCGCTGATGACCGCATCCGCGTCCGCCCGCACCTCCGACGAGCTGATCCAGGCCGAGGCGCCGGTCCTGGCGCACAACTACCATCCGCTTCCGGTGGTCGTCTCCCGTGCCGAGGGCGCGTGGGTGGAGGACGTCGAGGGCCGCCGCTACCTGGACATGCTGGCCGGTTACTCGGCCCTGAACTTCGGCCACCGCCACCCCGCCCTGATCGAGGCGGCCCACCGCCAGCTCGACCGGCTCACGCTCACCTCGCGGGCCTTCCACCACGACCGGCTCGCCGGGTTCGCCGAGCGGCTGGCCGCGCTGACCGGGCAGGACATGGTGCTGCCGATGAACACCGGCGCGGAGGCGGTGGAGAGCGGCATCAAGGTGGCCCGCAAGTGGGCGTACGAGGTCAAGGGCGTGCCGGCCGACCAGGCGACGATCGTGGTCGCCGCCGACAACTTCCACGGCCGGACGACGACCATCGTCGGCTTCTCCACCGACGAGACGGCACGCGCCGGCTTCGGGCCGTTCACTCCGGGCTTCCGGGTCGTCCCCTACGACGATCTGACGGCCCTGGAGGCGGCGGTCGACGAGACGACGGCGGCCGTGCTGATCGAGCCGATCCAGGGCGAGGCCGGAGTGGTCGTCCCCGGCGACGGCTACCTCCGGGGCGTCCGCGAGCTGACCCGCCGGGCCGGGTGCCTCTTCGTCGCGGACGAGATCCAGTCGGGTCTGGGCCGCACCGGGCGCACCCTCGCCGTGGACCACGAGGACGTGACGCCGGACGTGGTGCTGCTGGGCAAGGCGCTGGGCGGCGGCATCGTGCCGGTGTCGGCGGTGGTCGGCAGCCGTGACGTGCTCGGGGTGCTGCGGCCGGGCGAGCACGGTTCGACCTTCGGCGGCAATCCGCTGGCCGCGGCGGTCGGCGCCGCGGTGGTGGAGCTGCTGGAGACGGGCGAGTTCCAGCGCCGGGCCGCCGCACTGGGCGGCGTCCTGCGCGAGGGGCTGACCGCGCTGGCCGGCCGGGGCGTGGTGGGATTCCGCGCGCGCGGCCTGTGGGCGGGCGTCGACGTGGACCCGGCCATCGGCACCGGCCGGGAGATCAGCGAGCGGCTGATGGGCGAGGGCGTCCTGGTCAAGGACACCCACGGCTCCACGATCCGGCTGGCCCCGCCGCTGACCATCACCGAGACCGAACTGCGCTCTGCGCTGGCCGCTTTGGAGAAGGTGCTGGCGGGCTGAGCGGGTGAGGGTGCTGTGGGGGCACCGGGGCGCGGGAGCGTGTTCCCGGCGCCCCGGCGCCCCCTGCATGCCGACCGCCCCGGCACCGGCCCTACGCGTGTAGGCACACGTGGGCGTCGCGGCGCGGCGAGGGCGCCGGGGGCGAGAGCCCGCGGCGGGGCGCCGGGGTGAGAGCGTGTTCCCGGTGCCTCCCGCGTGTCGCGGGACCTGCCCTACGCGCGTCGGCTTATACGGTGCGGCGGGGGGCCCGGGGCGCGAGAGCGCGCTCCCCGTGCCTCCCGCGTGCCGACCGCCCTGGGCGTCAGGCGGTTCGTGGGTCGCGCTTGTGCGCGGCGGGCGTCAGGCGTCCGTCGCGCCTCGTTCACTCGTTGGGCCGGGCCGCGCTGATGTCCCCGAGCGCGGACTCGGGATCGCCCTCGATGGCCAGGTCTCCGATGGAGACGATGCCCACGAGATGGCCGTGGTCGACGACGGGGACGCGGCGCACGGAGTGCTCCCGCATCAGCCGCACCGCTTGGACGACGTCGTCGTCGGGACCGACGGTGAACAGGTCGCCGCTGCACGCGGAGGCCGCGGTGCGCTCTCCCTGGTCGCCGCCCTCGGCGAGCGAGCGCACCACCAGGTCGCGGTCGCTGACCAGGCCGCGCACCTCGTCGCCCTCGGTCACCAGGACGATGCCAATGTCCTCGTCGCGCATCTTCTGCGCCACCGCCGTGACCGATGCCTGGGGTTCCACCGTCACCAGCCGACTGGTCATGATGTCGCGTATGTGCTGAGCCATGACGCCTTCCTTCGTCGGGTCCCGCGGTGCAGTTCACCGCCCTGTGCCGCCCGGGTACCCGGGCGGACGGCGGCGCCACACCCGCTAGTTGGTCCCGGATGTCGCGGGTACCCGGGCGGCGACGCACTCTCTGAGGAGATGACTTCCATGCTGCTACTCGGCCTGCTCCTCCTCGCGGCCACGGGCGCCTTCACCGGACTGGCCATCGCGGGCAACCTGTCCGGCGGCCCCGACTACACGGTGTCGATCCTCGGCAACGACCTCGTCACCATGAACACCCTCGCGATCTTCAGCACCGGTCTGGCCCTCGCCCTCCTCTTCTGTCTGGGCCTGTCCCTCCTGACCGGCGGCGCGACGCATCACCGGCACACGCACCGCGTCGCACGGCACTACGGCGCCCGCGGATCCCGGCCGACCAGCCCGCCGGGCGGAGCGGCGGGACCGGACGACCGCCGCTACACGTGACCCGGCGCCGCTGAGCACCACTGACCACCGCGGCACCGGGCGCCTCGGTACGCGAACCGACCCGCCGCCTCGGCGCGCGGACCGGTCCCCCGCCCCTGCCGGGGCCTACCGCTCGCCGAGCAGCCGCTTCATCTCAGCGATCTCCGACGACTGCCCGGCGGCGACCGACTTCGCCAGCGCGGCCGCCGGGCCGTAAGCGCCTTCGTCCCGCTCGGTGCGCGCCATGGCGACGGCGCCCTCGTGGTGGCCGATCATCATGCGCAGGAACGCCCGGTCGAAGGCGTCGCCGGAGAGCTTGCGCAGCCCCGCCATGTCGGCGTCCGGCATCATGCCGGGCGCCGGCGAGCCGGAGCGGCCCGAGCTGGAGCCGTCCGAGCTGGAGTCGTCCGAGCTGGAGGGCATGCCCGGCATGCCCGGCGCCTCGGCGTCCGGCGCCTGCGCGCCCCAGGCCCGTAGCCAGCCGGACATCTCGGCGATCTCCGGGGCCTGGGCCTTCCTGATCCTCTCGGCGAGTTCCCGCACCTGCCGGGACCCGGCGCGCTGCGGCACCAGGGCGGCCATGGCGAGGGCCTGACGGTGGTGAGGGATCATCTGCCGCGCGAACGCCACGTCCTGCGCGTTGTGCCCGGACGGCGCGGCGCCGTCGGCCGTCCGGCTCGCCTGCCAGGCGGACCCGGAAGGCCCTGGGCGCCCCGGCGCGGCGCCGCCTCCTCCGCAGGCGCTCAGCACGACGGCGGCGGTCACGGCGGCGACCGTCACCGCCGTACGACGGAGACGGGCACGGCTCTGGGCGGAACGAGGAGTCGACCTGGTCGGCGTAGTGGGCGTAGTCGGCATAGTCGTCATGAGGGAGCACTCCTTGACTCGCCCGCATGCGGAAGCGCACGGGTTCGTAGGTTCTCGGGTCCGCTACGGACGGAACCCGCGCGCCGAACGGCCCCCATGGGCGTTCGGTGCGCGGGTTCGGTGGTGATGACAGTGGTTCTGGTCTGGCGCCGATGAATGCTCGCGCCCTGGCGCGTGCAGGCGCCGAAGTCGGGAGCCGAGCACTGACCAGGCGTGAGGGCCGACGACGCCGTCGACCTCCCGGCCTTCGCTGGTCTGGAGGCGATCACCGCGCTCCGCGCCGCCGGACCGAATGTACCGTCCACGGTGACGGGATCGGCGGGGCGCGCGGGGGCGGGCGCAGGACCGTCGCACGAGTCGGGTCGCCGACGGCCTTCGAGACGGCCACCGGCCGAGCCGGGTTCCACAGGACCGGGTTCCCGGAGTGCAGGCGGGTACGGCCCTGCTCGTGCCGCACCAGCAGGGACGCCCGCGACACTGGTGTCAGAGGCCAGGTGACCGATCCGCTGACCGCCTCTCGCGCGGCGAACGCCGCCGACACGCGGCACCGCGGCACCGCGACGCGTACCCCCGCGCGGAGCGCGTCGTCGGCGTCCGCCGGTGACCGGCTCGGTCGGGAAGCGCGAACGAGCGGACGAGGCGGGTGGGCGGAGCGAGGCGGGTGGGCAGGACGAGGCGAGCGGCGAGGCGGGGCCCGGCGCGGCTAGCCGGCGAGGTGCGCCTGGATGGCCGCGCCCGTCGCGTCGCGCTCGCGCTTGATCTTCTCCAGGTCGGCGCGGTGCCGGGCGATGTCCCGGACCTGGTACGCGGACTCCACGGCAAACCACACCTGGACCAGGCCGGTCCGCTGCTTGCAGGCGACGTCTGTCACCGCCTGGGCGATCTCGGCGCGCTCGGGTCGCGCGTCGTTGAGTGCGCGCAGGCCGGCCGGAGCCTTGAGCGGATTGGTCGGCAGGTGATAGCCGTGACCGCGCATACAGGAGTTCCAGGCGGCGAAGACACGCGTCACCCGCGGATCGGCGGCGGAGGCGGCGAAACTGTCCGACTTGATCGTGGCGACTATCTGGCCGGGCGCCGTTCCCGGCCCCTGCGGGCTCGCCACGTCGGGGAACAGGTCCTCGCTCTCCGCGGAGCAGCCGCCCGCGGGAAGGGCCTTCCCGCGGAAGCGGGTGACCGCCTCTCGGGTGCGCGGGTCGGTACCACCGAAGACGGTGCTCTGGGCGTCGGTCAACGGGGCCGAGGCACGCGGTGACGCCGACGAGGGCGCGGGACGCGCGAGGTGGTAGCCCCACACCGCCGCGGCCGAGGGCGTGGCGATGCCGTACCGGCGGTTCGTCACGGCGAACTCCTGCCCGGCGTCCGCGCCCGAGGGGGGCGGCCCCTCGTGGGGGTAGCCGAGCCCGAACCGGGCCATGCACGCACGCAGCGCCCGGTCCTGTTCCCAGCCGATCCGCGCGCTTTGCAGCGGCGTCAGCATGTAGGCCTCGATGGGCAGGTGAAGCGCCGAGGCCGGGATGTCCCTCGGGACGGCGGCCTCGATCGGGGGCGGCGCGGCGGCGCCGCTCGTGCTGTTCGTGCACCCGGCGAGGACGCTGATGCTGGTCGCCAGCAGCGCGGCGGTTGCGATGCCTGCGCGGGATGACGCGGCAGCCATGAGTTCTCCGGTAGGGGGTCGTATCGGTGTTTCAGGGCTCACACGTGTTCTTCGGAGCGCGACGGGGGTGACCGACGCGCGGACACGGCGGGCCGGGAGCGCGCGGCGCCCCCGGCCCGGACGAACCGTCGTGTGCCGGTGTCCGACTGTCCGCGCTCAGGGGGTGGAGCAGCCGCTGCGTTTGTCGTCCACGGCGACGGACTGGTTGTGGTTGCGCAGGGCGGGCCCGAGGTTTCCGCCCTTGTGCGGGCTCAGCCAGTCGGAATCGCCGTAGTAGTAGGTGTCGCTCCAGATGGCGACGTTGCAGCCGGTGTTGTTGTCCGCCGAGGCCGCGTCGTTGTAGACCCTGTCACCGACGCCGGCTCCTGACCCGCCGAAGACGAAGCCGTTCAGGTCTTTTTGCTCGGAGTACTTGGTCCCGAACCGCCCCCCTGTGCCGCCGGGCGAGTAGAACAGGCAGATCTTGAAATAGGTCGGGCAGGAGCTGGAGCTGACCGTCCATGCCGAGATGTTCGCGCTGTCCGCGTGCGCAGAAGCCGCGAAGCCCCCCACGGCGAGCGCGGCGCCCGCGGTGAGCACCGCGGACCGGCTCAGCAGTTTCTTCCCGAACCCGGGAGTAATGTTCATGTGCATGCCACTCCGTTCCATGGGACGCGGCGCGTAGGTGCGCCGCGTTCCGGCTAGAGAGTCCAGAGGGCGATGACCGGGTGCGCTCCACGACGGCTTCTGGGCGTCCTGTGCCAGGACGTGCGCCGGGATTCCCGGGGTCTCGACCCTTGCGACAACAGTGCCGACCGTTCCCGCCGCCGTCTTTGCCCGCTGGCGAAACGCCTTTGACGTACCGCGAACCGAAGCGCGCGCAGCGCCCGGCGGGGGCGGGCGCCGGACGTCACGGGCCCGTCGCAGGGACCGACAGGGCCGCTCAGCGGACGTCACCCGCCGCGTCCCTGCGGCGGCACCGGCGGCGCAGCAGGCGCCGGACGATCAGCGCGACCACGAGGACGCCGAGCGCGGCGAGCACGAACACCTCGTACTGCTTGACGGCGGCGTAGACGGAGCCGATGTGCGTGCCCGCGGCGTAGGCGAGGGTCACCCACAGGCCCACCCACAGCGCCGCGCCGAGCGCGTTGAAGGCGAGGAAGCGCAGCCAGTGCATCCCCGTGGCGCCGGAGACGATCCCGTTGGCCTGCCGCAGTCCCTCCACGAAGCGGGCCACCGTGACGATCTTGCCGCCGTGCCGGGCGAAGAACCGTTCGGCCTTCTCGAACCGCTCCGGCGTCAGGAACACGTACCGGCCCCAGCGGTGGACGAAGGGGCGGCCGCCGAAGTGGCCGATCAGGAAGCCGATGTTGTCGCCGAGGACGGCGGCGAAGAATCCGATCACGCCGACGGCCACGACGTTCAACTGGCCGGCGCCCGCGTACACCCCGGCGGCGATCAGAATCGTCTCGCCCGGTGCGGGGATCCCGAAGTCCTCCACGAGGACCACGCCCCCGACGGCCCAGTAGCCGTAGTGGGCGAGCAGCGGCGCCAGGTGCTCGAGCGGACCCGGCAGAGGAGGGGCCATGCGCCCCACCGTACGCGGCCGGACGCCCGGGATCCGGCAGGCGCGGACCCGCCCGGCGCCCGGCGCGGACGCGGCCTCCCCCGCCGCTCGCGTCCCGCCGCGGAAATCAACGCTTCCCTTGCCCCGAGGTCAGCTCACCTGGAGTGCCGGCGGGCGGGGATCCCCTGACGGCTCCCTCCGGCCGCTTCTCCCCCGATGGAAACTGCCCGCGTCCGGGCGGTTGCGGGCCGGCTCGGCGCAAGGTCAGCATGAGCACGGCCGAACAGGGTTACAGATGACACCAGGGATGCCCGTGATCAGGCCGGCCTCGCCTCGGCCCGCCGGCCTGCGGCGGCCCCGGCGCGAAGCGGACCTGTGGAATGAGGGGAGAGTCGTGTTCTACAGCCTTCTCAAGTACGTGCTGCTGGGCCCGCTGCTGAGGGTGCTGTTCCGGCCGCGCATCGAAGGGCTGGAGCACGTGCCGGACTCCGGGGCGGCCATCGTCGCGGGCAACCACCTCTCGTTCTCGGACCACTTTCTGATGCCCGCGATCCTCAAGCGGCGCATCACCTTCCTGGCCAAGGCCGAGTACTTCACCGGTCCGGGGATCAAGGGCAGGCTCACCGCCGCCTTCTTCCGCAGCGCCGGGCAGATCCCGGTCGACCGGTCGGGCAAGGAGGCGGGGCAGGCCGCGATCCGGGAGGGGCTCGGCGTGCTGCGCAAGGGGGAGCTGCTCGGCATCTACCCCGAGGGCACCCGGTCGCACGACGGCCGCCTCTACAAGGGGAAGGTCGGGGTCGCGGTGATGGCGCTGAAAGGCGGGGTCCCGGTCGTCCCGTGCGCGATGATCGGCACCTTCGAGGCCCAGCCCCCGGGCAGGACCGTCCCCCGGCTGCGCCCCGTCGCCGTTCGCTTCGGCGCACCGCTGGACTTCTCGCGCTACGCGGGGAGGGAGGACGAGAAGTCGGTGCTGCGCGCCGTCACCGACGAGATCATGTACGCGATTCTGGCGCTGTCCGAGCAGGAGTACGTCGACCGGTACGCGGCCGAGGTCAAGACCGAGCGGGACACGGTGCGGGGCGTCAGGGAGCGCAGGTTCCCGCGCGCTCCCCTCGGCTGACGACGGGTCCCGATCCCCGCGTCCCGAGCCCCGCGTCCTGACCCCCGGGTCCCGGGTCCCAGGCGCACGCCGGGACGGGCGGCGAAGAGGGGCGGCCGGAGACCTCCGGCCGCCCCTGTCCGCGCGCCTTCGCCGTTACGGCTGCGGGGTCGCGTGCGGAGCGCAGGTGACGTCCGCCCGGTTCACCGCGCCGGTGAGCAGGTAGGCGTCCACCCGGTTGTTGATGCACGGGTTGACCAGCCCTGTGACGCCGTGCGAGCCGGCGCCCTTCTCGGTGATCAGCCGCGAGCCCTTGAAGCGCCGGTGCAGCTCGACGGCGCCCTGGTACGGGGTGGCGGCGTCCCGCGTGGACTGCACGATCAGCACGGTCGGCAGGCCCTTGCCCGTCTTGACCTCCACCGGGGACTGCTGCCGGACCGGCCAGGTGGCGCACGGCAGGTTCATCCAGGCGTTGGACCAGGTGAGGAACGGGTACTGCGCGTTCAGCCGCGTGTTGTCCCGGTCCCACTTACGCCAACTGGTCGGCCACTTGGCGTCGGTGCACTCCACGGCCGTGTAGACGGCGTTGCTGTTCTCCGACGTGATGTTGCCCTTGGTGTCGGACATGTCCGGGGCGGCGGCGTCGACCAGCGCCTGCGTGTCGCCGGCCTCGTACTTGCTGAACACCGTGGCGACCGGCACCCACGAGGAGTCGTAGTACGGGGCGCTCTGGAAGAAGGCGAGCAGTTCGGCCGGGCCGACGACTCCGCCGATCGGGTGCTTCTTGGCGGTGGCGCGCAGCGCGAGCCACTTGGCCTGGACGGCGGCCCGGGTGGTGCCCAGGTGGAAGGCGGCGTCGTTCTTGGCCACCCAGTCCTGCCAGTCCTTCCAGCGGCCCTCGAAGGCGACGTCCTGGCCGAGGTTGGCCTCGTACCAGATGTTCTCCCGGGCCGGGTTGACGACGCTGTCGACGATCATCCGGCGCACGTGCTTCGGGAACAGCGTGCCGTAGACGGCGCCGAGGTAGGTGCCGTAGGAGACGCCCAGGTAGTTGAGCTTCTTCTCGCCGAGCGCGGCGCGGATGACGTCCAGGTCGCGGGCGGTGTTCGGGGTGGTCATCTGCTGGAGCATCGCGCGGCCGGTGCGCTCGTAGCAGCCGTCGGCGTACTCGCGGGCCAGCTTGCGCTGGGCGCGCTTGTCGGCCTCGGAGTCGGGCACCGGGTCCAGCTTCGGCGCCTTGACGAACTCCTGCGGGTCCTCGCAGGAGATGGGCGCGGAGTGGCCGACGCCGCGCGGGTCGAAGCCGACGAAGTCGTACGCCTTGGAGACGTTCGTCCACAGCGGGTTCTTGTTGGTGACCCGGGTCGGGAAGCGCATGCCCGAGCCGCCGGGACCGCCCGGGTTGTAGACCAGGGCGCCCTGGCGCTCCTGGGCGGTGCCGGTGCTGACGACGCGGTCCAGGGCGAGCTTGATCTGCTTGCCGTAGGGGCGGGCGTAGTCGAGCGGCACGGAGACGTAGCCGCACTGGATGGGCTTGGCGAAGCCCCAGTCGGCGGGGCAGTCCTGCCAGTCGATGCCGGTGCTCGCGGCGCGGGCCGCGGCGATCGCCGCTCCGCGGGCCTCGCGGTCCTGGCCGTGGCGGCTGTCCGCGCTGGCGGAGGGGGCGGCCACGGCGCCGGCTATCAGCGTCGCCGTGACCAGCGCGCCGGCCGAACCGAGCGCCATGCTCCGGTTCATCGGTCTCATATCCCTCAAGTGGGGCCTCCCCGTACATGGTTGCGATATGGCACGGGGATCCTCGCGGCTGTGAGCCGTCTGAGAACAGGGGCTGTTGACCTTCTTTGCCAATCCGATAACCGGCGTGCGGCAGTCCGCTCAGCGGGAATCGCGAGAGTGCTCCAGGGTCGCCAGCGCCTCGTCCAGCAGGCGGCGCAGCCGCAGCGCGTCGGGGGCGACCGCGGTGACCAGGGCCGCCGGTCCCGCGAGCGGGACGAGCGCGGCGCCCTCGCCCAGCGTCCGGGGAGCGACCGGCGCCTGTGCGAACTCCGGTTGCACGACGATCAGTTGCCCCACGGCACGGTGTCCGGCGAGCACGGCCGCGCCGTCCCAGCCGCCCGGTGCGCCGGGGCCGCAGGCCAGCTCCTGGTCCAGTACGGTGCGCCCGGCGACGCGGACGGCCAGACGGGTGGTGAGTCGTCCGGGCGGCTCGCCCGCCCGGCCGAGCACCTGCTCCTCGCGCAGCACCAGCCGGGCCGTGGGGGCCAGGTCGGCGCGCGTGGTCACGCGCAGGTCGCTGCCTCGGGCCGAGATCACCGGCTCGGGCAGCCAGTGCAGTTCGGCTCGCTCGCCGACGGTGAGGCGGACGTCGTAGCGGGCCTCGCCCGGATGCTGTCCGGGCAGCGCGAGGGTGGCGGCGGCCGAACCGACCCGGAGCCGGGCACCCTCCCGCGCGTGCGCCTCGACGGTGAACCGGTCGCCGCCGAGCGGTCCGCTCATCGCGCCGACCAGCAGCACCCGCGCCTCGGCGCCGCTGCCGCGCACGCGGCGGAGGGCGAGCGGCCCCTCGCCCCGCAGCACGGGCAGCGCTGTGCCGCCCCGGCCGTCCTCGCGGGCCACGATCCGCGCGGTTGCCCGCACGCCCGCCGTCGCGGCCGGGGCGGCGCCGGTCCCTGCCGCGCCCGTCTCTGTCCCACCGGTCCCTGCGGTGCGGCGGGTCTCTGTCCCGCCGGTCCCCGCCGCGCCCGTCTCTGTCGCGCTGGTACCTGCCACGCCCGTCTCTGTCCCGCCGGTCCCTGCCACGCCGGTCCCTGTCCCACCGCTCCCCGTCGCGGCGGTGGCCGTCACGGTCGGGCCGTCCACTGCGCGAGCCGTGCCCGTACCCAGTCGGCGACGTCCGCCACGCCCGCCTCGGCGCGCAGGGACTGGAAGACCACCGGCAGGCCGCCGCGGGCCGCGTCGGCGTCGGAGGCCATCCTGGCGAGGTCGGAGCCGACGTACGGGGCGAGGTCGGTCTTGTTGACGACGAGCAGGTCGGCGGTGGTCACGCCGGGGCCGCCCTTGCGCGGGACGTCGTCGCCGCCGGCCACGTCGATGACGAAGATCTGCGCGTCGACGAGGCCCTTGGAGAAGGTCGCGGTGAGGTTGTCGCCGCCGGACTCGACGAGGATCAGGTCCAGCGGCCCGACGGCGTCCTCCAGGTCCTCCACCGCCTCCAGGTTCGCCGAGATGTCGTCCCGGATGGCCGTGTGCGGGCAGGCGCCGGTCTCCACGGCGGTGATCCGCTCGGGCGGCAGCACGGCCTCGCGCAGCAGGAACGCGGCGTCCTCGCGGGTGTAGATGTCGTTGGTGACGACGGCGAGCGAGAGATCCTCGCGCAAGGTCCGGCACAGCGCGGCGACGGTGGCGGTCTTGCCGGATCCGACCGGGCCGCCGAGCCCGATGCGCAGGGCGCGGCGGGCGCCGTCGGGCCGGTGGGCGTCGGCGCCGACCGCGGGGGCCGCGGGGTGGGAGTGGTCGAGGTGCATGGGCGGTGGCTCCAGATCTGCGTCGAGGCCGGCGGCCGGCCGCCGGGCCGGTGCACGGGGGCCGTCGCGGCCGGGGGGAAAGGGGGTCGGGGCGGGGCCCCGGGTCAGGACGCGAACAGGCGCACGGGCCAGGCGGCGTGCGCCTCGGCGCCGATCTCCAGCAGCGGGGCGGAGGCCGCGGGCAGCGCGTCCACCCCTTCGGCGGCGGCCCGCCGGGCGCCCGCCACCGCCTGCTCGACCACTTGGTCCAGCTCCGGCGCCAGCCGGGCCAGCACCCCGGTCGCGTCGAACGGGTCGAGGCTGAGCAGGCGCACGGTCGCCGTGGCCGGCCCGCTCACGCTCTCGTACGCGGCGCAGTACGCCGCGTCCGCCGCCGCGAGCCCGGCCGCTCGGGCGGTGAGTCCGAGCACCACCGGCTGGTGGGCGCCTCGGGGGAACGCGTGGGCCAGGGCGTCGAGTTCGGGTGCGGGCCAGGTCGCGCGGGCGGCCCGCAGGAGCTGCCGCCCCAGCTTGCGCGCCGCGGCGCGCAGCGCCGGGGAGGGGGTGCG
Source organism: Streptomyces sp. NPDC046985 (assembly GCF_040644415.1). NCBI lineage: Bacteria > Bacillati > Actinomycetota > Actinomycetes > Kitasatosporales > Streptomycetaceae > Streptomyces > Streptomyces sp. NPDC046985. Next base: position 93,519 of record NZ_JBEYWK010000007.1, on the reverse strand, counting down.
CGCGTCCGCCGCCGCGTCGAGTGCGGCCGGGTCGTGACCGAGCGCGGCGGCCGCGGCGAGGGCGGCCGCGACCCGGCCCGCCGTGTGCAGCCGTCCCCGGCAGAAGCCCTCCAGGTCCGCCGCCTGGGTGATGCGTCCGGCCCGGACGGCCGCCTCGGCGCCGCCGGAGTGCGCGTGCCCTCCGGCGGGGAAGCGGCCGTCGGCCAGGACGAGCAGCGCCGCGCGTGACATCCTGACGCCCCTCAGAAGAGGAAGTAGCGCTGGGCGAGGGGCAGTTCGGCGGCCGGTGTGGCCTCCACCAGCTCGCCGTCGATGTGCACGGCGAAGCTGTCGGGGTCGATGCGCACGTCGGGCCGCGCGTCGTTCTCCCGCATGTCCGCCTTGGTCACGCCGCGCGTGGACGCGATGGGGACGAGCCGTTTGCCCAGCCCCAGCCGCTCCGGCAGCCCGTCCTCCAGGGCGAGGGGGGCGACGAAGGTGAAGGAGTTGGCGGCCGGGGCGCGGCCCATCGCGCCGAACATCGGGCGCGCGAGGACGGGCTGCGGGGTCGGGATCGAGGCGTTGGCGTCGCCCATCTGCGCGTAGGCGATCTGGCCGCCCTTGACGACCAGGAGCGGCTTGACGCCGAAGAAGGCGGGCTCCCACAGCACCAGGTCGGCGAGCTTGCCGGACTCCACCGACCCGATCTCGCGGTCCAGGCCCTGGGCGACGGCTGGGTTGATCGTGTATTTGGCGACGTAGCGGCGCACCCGGTGGTTGTCGGCGCGTCCGTCGCCCGGCAGCGCGCCCCGGCGCCGCTTCATGACGTGGGCGGTCTGCCAGGTCCGCAGGACGACCTCGCCGACCCGCCCCATGGCCTGGGAGTCGGAGGAGATGATGGAGATCGCGCCGAGGTCGTGCAGCACGTCCTCCGCGCCGATGGTGGAGGGCCGGATGCGCGACTCCGCGAACGCCAGGTCCTCCGGGACCGCCGGGTTGAGGTGGTGGCACACCATCAGCATGTCGAGGTGCTCCTCGACGGTGTTGACGGTGAACGGGCGGGTCGGGTTCGTCGAACTGGGCAGCACGTGCGGCTCGGAGACCACGGTCATGATGTCGGGCGCGTGGCCGCCGCCCGCGCCCTCGGTGTGGTAGGCGTGGATGCCGCGCCCGGCGACGGCGGCGAGCGTGTCGCCGACGAAGCCGGCCTCGTTGAGGGTGTCGGTGTGGATGGCGACCTGGACGCCGGTCCGGTCGGCGACGGTGAGCGCGGCGTCGATGACGGCGGGCGTGGCCCCCCAGTCCTCGTGCAGCTTCAGGCCGAGCGCTCCGCCGCGGATCTGGGAGAGCATCGCCTCGTGCGAGACGGTGTTGCCCTTGCCCAGCAGCCCGATGTTGAGCGGGTACGCGTCCAGCGCCTCCAGGGTGCGGGCCAGGTGCCAGGGGCCGGGCGTCACGGTGGTCGCCTTCGATCCCTCGGCCGGGCCGGTGCCGCCGCCGACCAGGGTGGTGACGCCGGAGGCCAGCGCCTCGTCGGCGATCTGGGGACAGATGAAGTGCACGTGCGCGTCGACCGCGCCGGCGGTGAGGATCCGCCCGTTGCCCGCGATGACCTCGGTCTCCGGGCCGAGCACCAGGTCTGGGTGGACGCCGTCCATGGTGTCGGGGTTGCCCGCCTTGCCGATGCCGGTGATCCGGCCGTCGCGGACGCCGACGTCGGCCTTGACGATCCCCCAGTGGTCGACGATGACGGCGCCGGTGATCACGGTGTCGGGGGCGCCCTCGGCGCGGGTGACGCGCGACTGCCCCATGGACTCGCGGATCACCTTGCCGCCGCCGAACACGGCCTCGTCGCCGGCGCGGCCGGGGCCGCCGCAGAGGTCCTCCTCGATCTCCACGAGCAGGTCGGTGTCGGCGAGCCGGATGCGGTCGCCGGTCGTGGGGCCGAACAGGTCGGCGTAGGCGGCGCGGGAGATCTCAGGCATCGAGGGCGCCTCCCGTCTCGCCGCGCAGGCCGGGCACGATCCGGGCGCCGGCCAGCGGCACGAGGGCGACGTCGACGGGGATGCCGGGCTCGAAGCGCACGGCGGTTCCGGCGGCGATGTCCAGGCGCTTGCCGCGCGCGGCGGCGCGGTCGAAGTCCAGGCCCGGGTTGGCCTCGGCGAAGTGGTAGTGCGAGCCGACCTGGACCGGCCGGTCGGCGGCGTTGAGCACGGTCAGCCGGGTGACCTCGCGGCCCTCGTTGCAGACGATCGGGTCGTCGGCGAACAGGATCTCTCCGGGAATCACGGCGCCCCCTTCAGACGATCGGCTCGTGGACGGTCACGAGCTTGGTGCCGTCGGGGAAGGTCGCCTCGACCTGGACGTCGCGGATCATCTCCGCGACGCCCTCCATGACGTCGTCCCGGGTGAGCAGCTCGCGCCCGGAGGACATGAGTTCGGCGACGGTGCGGCCGTCCCGCGCGCCTTCGAGGAGGTGCGCGGTGATGAGGGCGACCGCCTCCGGGTGGTTCAGGCGCAGTCCTCGGGCCCGGCGCTTCCCGGCCACGTCGGCCGCCACATGGATGAGCAGCCTCTCTTGTTCGTGCGGGGTCAGTTGCACGGGCCCACCTCACAGTCCTCGCTCCGGACCGTGCGGGGTCCGGTTGCCGCAGCCACCGCGACGGGACAGGTCTCGCACAGGGACGAAGCGTCCCATGTCCGGCGATACGGATGGAAAAACCGCAGGTGGCGTGGAAGGCGAGGCTAGTTCGTCGGCGTTTCGGCGACGTTAACCAGACCTCGATCGCCCCACGACCGACGCACGGACTGCTCCATACGGGTCATCACGTGTCATCCGGCGCCTAGGAGAGGCGCACCGCGTGCCGGTCGAGCGCGTGGCGCAGCTCCTCCAGCTCGGTGTCGGACAGGGCCCCGCCCTGGGCGAACTTCAGGACGCGCTCGGCGATCGTGCGCACCTTCGTGTTCGTGCGCTGGGAGACGTCCCGCAGCACCCGCCAGGCGTCGTCGGGGGGTATGCGCGCGAAGGCCACCACGGCGCCGATGGCCTGGTCTATGACGGCGTGCGAGGTCACGGCGCGTCGTAGCTGCTCGATTTCCTCGTGCAGCCGCTCGTGTTCCACCGCCAGATCCGTGACGGACAGCGGCGTGAGGGGATGCCACTGGGAAATCGCGAAGAACGCCATGGAGATCCCCTGGGTCGTCGAGCGGCCGGAGTTCCACCCCCAGCTTGCTTCAGGAGGTCTCCGCGCACGACCGGAGGACGGACGGACGCCGGCCCGCCTCCGGCGGCCGGGAGCGCTCCGCAGGGGCGCCGGCGGAGGGTCCGGGCGGCGCGGACACGCCCTGCGGCGACCAAATGACGTACGGCCTTTCGGTGGAAACGGCGACTCCTTCTCCCCTCGCTCCGGTTGCGCGGCGCGCCTGGGCGGAGGGCGGAACCGGCCGTTCTGCCGCTGGTGGGGGGCGTCGCCGCGCAGGGCGGTGACAGGCGGAAAGCACGGGTGCCCACCCGAACGGGCGACTGGTGAGTAACGTCACACATGCCCGGTTGCGTTGGGATTTTCGGACATCTGTGGGTCAAGATCCCTGTCTGACGACAAGCCCCCGCCACAGCGGCGGGGCGGTCCGGGCGGACGCCGAGTCCTGCCGCCGCGCGGACGACCGGTCGACGGCAGTGGATCGGCAGGAGTGGAGGACCCGAGCACGACGGGTCGCCGGCACGGTCACGCCATGGCCGGGCCTGGCCGCCCTTGGGGTGAAGCCGCGTTTCCCCGCGGCCGGGCTACTTCGCCAGCCCGAACCCGACAGGTCATCCTTCACAGGCGGCTGACGAAGGGTTGCGCATGACTGCGCTCAATCGTGTCCCGTCACTGATGGCCAGGGCCGGTACGGCCTCGGCTCTGACTTTCGCCGCCGTGAGCGGCACCGTGGTGGCGCCCGGCCTCGCCCCCGAGGCCGCCGCCGCGACCATGGCCACCAGGGCGCTCCAGATCGCGGCGTCCAAGCAAGGCGCCGCCTACCAGTGGGGGGCGACCGGACCGCGCCGGTTCGACTGCTCCGGGCTCACCCAGTACTCGTTCGGCAAGGCGGGCAAGAAGCTGCCCCGCACGGCGGCCCAGCAGTACAACGGGACGCGGCATATCTCCGCGAGCAGCCGAAGAGCCGGGGACCTGGTGTTCTTCCACGCGGGCCCCTACGTCTACCACGTCGGCATCTACGCCGGACGGGACAGGCTGTGGCACGCGCCGAGGACCGGGTCCGTCGTGCGGCTGGAGAAGATCTGGAGCCACAGCGTCTGGTACGGGCGGGTCAACTGACCGGCCGCGGCACGGTGGCGGACATCCCGTCCTGCCGTCACCACGGTGCACTCAGGAGGAGGAAGCCTCACGCGCTGACGCTCCCTCAGCGGTTCTGCGGGTCGGTCGTGGTGACCGGACGGTCCCGGAAGGCCCAGGGGAGTTCGATGCAGACCGTCTTGCCGCCCTCGCAGGTGGGCAGCACGGTCAGCCGGCCGCCGCACTCCGCGGTGAGCCAACGGATGATCACCATGCCCCGGCCGCCGTCCTGCCGCAGGGCGGGCGGCAGTCGTCTGGGGAACTGCGGGTGCCCGTCGGTGACGCCGATGCGCAACCGCTCGTCGCGCTCCAGCACGAGGTCCACCGTGAAGGTGGGCGACTGGCCCGAGGTGTGCAGCACGGCGTTCGCGGCGAGTTCGGAGACGATGAGCCGGACCGTGTCGGCGATCTCCGCGTCCGACGGCACGCCCCACTCCGCGAGGGCGCCGACCGCGTAGCTCCGCGCGGCGGGGACCGAGGCGGGGTCGCTCGGCAGCGTGACGGATGCTTCCAGATGGTCTGCCATGGCGACGTCGTCCCTTTCCCGTCGGGTCTCGTCGGACGCCGGATCCCGCCGGATCCGGACCGCGGCCGCCGGATTCCCCGGCGGACGGCGGTTCCGACGCGGTGTGGATGGTGCGCGCGTACGGTCCCGGACTGTGCGTGGCCGTCACCCTGCCACCGCTGGGACGGTCACGGAGGCGATCCGCCGAGAAGTGCATATATCTATCGCTCGATCCGGTGAACTCTGCGACAGGAGACCGTATGTGACGCGGGGCGCCGGAGGCTGCTGTGGTCGGCCCGGCGAAGGAGCGAGGAGCAGTCGATGCGGCACGGTCCCGCGGTGCGCCGCCGGAAACTGGGCGCCGAACTGCGCGCGTTGCGCGCCGACGCCGGTCTCACCAGTGAGGAGGCGGCCCGCCGGGTGGGCTGGCACCAGTCGAAGGTGAGCCGGATCGAGACGGGCGCGAGCGGGGCGAAACCGGCCGACGTACGGCTGCTGATGGACGCGTACGCGGTGCGCGACTCCCGATCGCGCCACTTGATCATGGCCTTGACGGGGCCCGGGGACGGCGAGGAGGGGCGGCCGCACTGGTCGCGCGCCTATCACGGGGTGCTGCCGTCGGCCTACCGGGACTTCATCAGCCTGGAGTCCCAGGCGACCGCGATGCGCACGCTGGAGACCTCCGTGATCCCCGGGCTGCTCCAGACCCGTGCGTACGCGCGGGCGGTGACCCGGGCCGCCGTGGGAGAACTGGACGACGAGCGGCTGGACGCGCTGGTGGAGGTACGGCTGGCCCGCCAGGACGTGCTGCGGGCCGATCCCCCGCTGGAGCTGAACGCCGTGCTGGACGAAGCGGTGCTGCGCCGGGAGGTCGGCGGCCCGGAGACCATGGCGCGGCAGCGGGAGCGGCTGGCCCAGGCGGCGCGGCTGCCGCACGTACGGCTCCAGATCCTGCCGTTCGCCGCGGGAGCGCACATCGGCATCACCGGGCCTTTCGTTATCTTCTCTTTTTCGAACACTTCTGATCTGGATGTGGTCGTTCTCGACCACTTGACGCGTAGCCTCCACCTCGAACGGAAAGAAGACGTGGGGGCCTATACCGGGGCCTTCGACACCCTTCGTTTCCACGCCCTGTCCACCGAGGACTCGTTGGAGTTCATCGCCGCCCTGAGCCGGGGCGGGTGACGGCGCGTACGAGCGCGTAAGGAGGCGCCATGTCCGCTCGACCGCGGAACGTACCTTCCAGCACTGATCTGCACGGCGCGCGGTGGCTGCGCAGCAGTTACAGCACGGGCGCCAACAACTGCGTCGAGACGGCCCGTCCGTCGTCGGGATCCGGCGCCGGACTGCTCGCCGTGCGCGACTCCAAGCACCCGGCCGGTCCCGCGCTGCTGTTCTCCCCGGAGAGCTGGTCTGGTTTCACCGCCGCACTGTCCCGTCTCTGACCGGGGCACGACGGCGGGGATCAGGACATCGACGTGCCGGGCGTGTTGACTCGCAGGGTGGTTCAGGCGGGTCAGCACGCCTCGTGCGGTGGCCGGAAAGGGCGGGCCGGTGCACTTCTCCGGTCACGGCACGAGGCGGCGCCGCGCCCTGCGCCGGCGGGTCAGGGACGCGTCTCGTCGATCACCCGCACGGCGCGTTCGATCTGCGCCTCGGAGAGGTCCGCGCGGGCGGTGAGCCGGATCCGGGAGACGCCGTCGGGCACGGAGGGAGGCCGGAAACAGCCCACGGCCAGGCCCGCCGCACGGCAGTCCGCCGCCCAGCGCACGGCCGCCTCCGGAGACGGCGCGCGCACGGAGACCACCGCGGCGTCCGGGCGCACCGCCGCCAGTCCGGCCGCGGTCAGGCGCGCGTGCAGCCCGGCGGCCACCGCGCGCGCCCGCGCCGCGCGCTCCGGCTCGCGGCGCAGCACTCCCAGCGCGGCCAGCGCCGCGCCCGCCGCCGCCGGGGCGAGCCCGGTGTCGAAGACGAAGGTCCGGGCCGTGTTGAGCAGATGGCCGATCACCCGGGCCGGGCCGAGCACCGCGCCGCCCTGGCTGCCGAGGGACTTGGACAGCGTGACCGTCGCCACCACGTCGTCGGCCCCGGCGAGCCCGGCCGCGTTCGGGGCGCCCCGGCCGCCGGGGCCGAGGACGCCCAGGCCGTGGGCGTCGTCGACGACCAGACCCGCGCCGTGCTCCCGGCACGCGGCCGCGAGCGCGGCGAGGGGGGCCGCGTCGCCGTCGACCGAGAACACCGTGTCGGAGACGCAGATCGCCGCCCCTCCCCCGGCGTGCGCGCCGAGCGCCTTGCGCACGGCCTCCGGGTCGTTGTGCCCGACGACCTGCCGCTCCCCCCGGGCCAGTCGGCAGCCGTCGATGAGCGAGGCGTGGTTGCCCGCGTCGGAGACGATCAGCGAGCCGTGCGGCGCGAGCGCGGTGACCGCGGCGAGGTTGGCGGCGTAGCCGGAGGAGAGGACGAGCGCCGCCTCGAAGCCGCAGAACTCGGCCAGTTCGCGCTCCAGTCGGGCGTGCAGCTCGGTGGAGCCGGTGACCAGCCGGGAGCCGGTGGCGCCGCCGCCCCAGGTGCGCGCCGCCGCCGCGGCGCCCTCGGTGACCTCCGGATGGCGCGTCAGACCCAGGTAGTCGTTGCCCGCGAGGTCCAGCAGCGGCGAGTCGGCCGGGCGGGGCCGCAGCGTCCGGACGAGTCCGGCCCGGCGGCGCAGCTCCGCCTGCTCGTCGATCCAGCCGAACGCCATGGCTCCTCCGGGCAGATGTAGGCAGTGCGCCGACCCTGGTGGGCGGCCCCGTCCGCGACCCTAGTGGGCGGCCCCGTCCGCCCGAGTGTGGCGATACCCACACACCGTGCCGTCCGTCGTTGTGCACACTCTCCTTGGAACGGGGCGGCCCCGTAGGACAGGATCGGCTCTCATGGACCTGCTGAACACGTTGGTGGACAAGGGACTTCGGCGCGAGCCGCCGACGCGCGAGGAGGCGCTGGCCGTGCTGGCCGCCTCCGACGACGACGTGCTCGACGTGGTGGCGGCGGCCGGCAGGGTGCGCCGTCACTGGTTCGGCCGACGGGTCAAACTCAACTATCTCGTCAACCTCAAGTCCGGGCTCTGCCCCGAGGACTGCTCCTACTGCTCGCAGCGGCTCGGCTCTAAGGCCGACATCCTCAAGTACACCTGGCTGGGCCCCGAGGAGGCGTCGGATGCCGCCGCGGCCGGGCTGGCCGGGGGGGCCAAGCGGGTCTGCCTGGTGGCCAGCGGGCGCGGCCCGACGGACCGCGACGTGGAGCGGGTCTCGAAGACCATCCAGGCCATCAAGGACGGCAACGAGGGCGTGGAGGTGTGCGCCTGCCTCGGCCTGCTCTCCGACGGCCAGGCCGAGCGGCTGCGCGCGGCCGGCGCCGACGCCTACAACCACAACCTCAACACCTCCCAGAGCACCTACGGGGACATCACCACCACCCACACCTACGAGGACCGGGTGGACACCGTGCACAAGGCGCACGCGGCCGGGCTGTCCGCCTGCTCCGGGCTGATCGCCGGGATGGGCGAGAGCGACGAGGACCTGGTCGACGTCGTGTACGCGCTGCGCGAGCTGGACCCCGACTCCGTTCCGGTGAACTTCCTGATCCCGTTCGAGGGGACCCCGCTCGCCAAGGAGTGGAACCTGACCCCGCAGCGCTGCCTGCGGATCCTCGCGATGGTCCGCTTCGTCTGCCCGGACGTGGAGGTGCGGATCGCGGGCGGCCGCGAGGTGCACCTGCGCACCATGCAGCCGCTCGCGCTGCACCTGGCCAACTCGATCTTCCTCGGCGACTACCTGACCAGCGAGGGCCAGGCGGGCCGGGCCGACCTGGAGATGATCGCGGACGCCGGGTTCGAGGTGGAGGGCGCCGACCAGGTGACCCTGCCGCAGCACCGCACGGCGGCCGGGGGCGGCTGCGGTGCGCACGCGGGCGCGGACGCGGGCAGCCGCGAGGACGCGGCCGCGGGATGCGGGTCGTCGACGAGCGCCGGATGCGGGTCGCATCAGGGCGCCGGGTGCGGGGTGCACGAGGGCGGCGGGGTGTGCGGAGGGGCGGCCGCACCGGCCGCCGGTGAGAAGTCGGAGACGGCAGAGGCGGCCGGGAAGGCCGAGGCGGCCGGGAAGACGGCGACGGGCCGGGCGGGCGCCGCCGGGGCCCGCACCGATCTCGTGACCGTGCGCCGCCGGGGCGCCGGAACGGACCTCGCCCCCAATGCCTGAGCCCTCCGGCCTCAGCGTGCCCGAGCTGCTGGACCTCGACCGGCGGCACGTGTGGCACCCGTACGGGCCGATGCCCGGCCGCCAGGACCCGCTCGTCGTGGAGTCGGCGAGCGGAGTGCGGCTGAAACTCGCCGACGGCGGCGGTGAGTTGGTGGACGGCATGTCGTCGTGGTGGGCCGCGATCCACGGGTACAACCACCCCGTGCTCAACGAGGCGGCGCGCGAGCAGCTTTCGCGGATGAGTCACGTGATGTTCGGCGGGCTCACCCACGAGCCCGCCGTCCGCCTCGCCAAGCTCCTCGTCGACATGTCTCCTGACGGGCTGGAGCACGTCTTCCTCGCCGACTCGGGCTCGGTCTCCGTCGAGGTCGCCGTCAAGATGTGCCTCCAGTACTGGCGGTCGCTCGGCCGCCCGGAGAAACAGCGGCTGCTGACCTGGCGGGGCGGCTACCACGGGGACACCTGGCACCCGATGTCGGTGTGCGACCCCGAGGGCGGCATGCACGAGCTGTGGACCGGCGTGCTGCCGCGCCAGGTGTTCGCCGGCGCCCCGCCCGCCGCGTACGACGAGGCGTACGCCGCCGGGCTGCACGACCTGATCGCACGGCACGCCGGCGAACTGGCCGCCGTGATCGTCGAACCGGTGGTGCAGGGCGCGGGCGGGATGCGGTTCCACTCCCCCGCCTACCTCCGGGTGCTGCGCGAGGCGTGCGACGCGCACGACGTGCTGCTGGTGTTCGACGAGATCGCGACCGGGTTCGGCCGCACCGGCGCGTTGTTCGCGGCGGAGCACGCGGCCGTGTCCCCGGACGTGATGTGCGTGGGCAAGGCCATGACCGGCGGTTACCTGACGCTGGCGGCCACGCTGTGCACCGCGCGGGTGGCCGAGGGGATCTCGCGCGGCCGGGTGCCGGTGCTGGCGCACGGCCCGACGTTCATGGGCAACCCGCTCGCGGCGGCCGTGGCGTGCGCCTCGATCGGCCTGCTGCTCGGGCAGGACTGGCGGGCGCAGGTCAAGCGGATCGAGTCGGGTCTGCGCGAGGGCCTGGCCCCGGCGGCCGGGCTCGACGGAGTGAAGGACGTCCGGGTCATGGGCGCCGTCGGAGTGGTGCAGCTCGACCACCCGGTGGACACGGCGGCGGCGACCCGGGCCGCGGTCCGCGAGGGCGTGTGGCTGCGGCCCTTCAGGGACCTGGTGTACACGATGCCGCCGTACGTCACGGACGACGCGGACGTCGCACGGATCGCCCGCGCGGTGTGCGCGGCGGCGCGGGAGGGATGAGATGCCGGTACTGGTGATCACGGGCACGGGCACCGAGGTCGGCAAGACGGTCACCACGGCGGCCGTCGCCGCCGCGGCCGTCGCCGCCGGCCGGTCCGTGGCCGTGCTGAAGGCCGCGCAGACCGGGGTGGGGCCCGGCGAGCACGGAGACGCCGCCGAGACGGCCCGGCTGGCCGGGCCGGTGACCGCGGCCGAGACCGCCCGCTATCCCGAACCGCTGGCGCCGGGCACGGCGGCCCGCCGCTCCGGCCGCGCTCCGGTGCGCCCCCTGGAGGTGGCCGAGGCGGCGGCCAAGCTCGCCACGGAGCACGACCTGGTGCTCGTAGAGGGCGCGGGCGGTCTGCTCGTACGGTTCGACGAGGCGGGCGGAACGCTGGCGGACGCGGCGCAGTCGCTCCGGGCGCCGGTCCTGGTCGTCGCCTCCGCCGGTCTCGGCACGCTGAACACCACCGAGCTGACGGCCCGTGAACTGCGCTCGCGTTCGCTGGACCTGCTGGGCGTGGTGATCGGGAGCTGGCCCGCCGAGCCGGACCTCGCCGCGCGCTGCAACGTGGCGGACCTGCCGCTCGTGGCCGGGGCGCCGCTGCTCGGCGTCCTGCCCGACGGGGCCGGCGCGCTCGCCCCGGCCCGCTTCCGCGACCAGGCGCCCGGGTGGCTGGCGCCCCGCCTGCACGGCCGGTGGAACGCGGAGGCGTTCACCGAGGAGCAGGCGCCGCCGTCGTTCCCGTGAGCGGCCGGGCGCTCACCGGCGCCCGCCCGTGAGCGGCGGGGCGCCGTGCGGCGACCGGCCCCGCGGACTCGGGTGCCGCACGGCCCGCGCCGCCCCTTACGGGACGTGACGCGCGTACGGGACATGGCGCACGCGGCCGCGCCTACCCGGCGCCGCCCGCGGGAGTGCCGGGGCGCCGAGGCGCACGCGAGGCCGGTTCGTCCTCACAGGCTCCACTGGCGCAGTTCCCGTGCGATGTCCTGCACCGATGCCTCGCCGGTCTTGACCAGCCGGGCCAGGTCGCGCACCTGTTCGGGCGAGGTGACGACCTTCAGGCCGCTGGCGACCAGGTAGGCGTAGGCGACCGCGGAGGCGAACAGGGCGTTGGAGCGCTCCAGGGCGGGCACGTGCACGAGGAGTTGCAGCAGGGCGGCGGCTCGGGCGTACGGGGTGTCGTAGACGGGGACGTCGAAGATCTCGGCCCGGTGCCGCGCCACCGCCGCGACGAGCGCGCCCCAGTCGGTGACCTGGGGGTCCCCGGGGGTCATCCGCTCCGCGAGCATCAGCAGCCAGGCGAGGTCGATGCGGAGGTCTTTCAACGGATCAGCGCCGGCCTTCGCTCCGGTGACCGCGACGGCCCTCGCGGTCGGCCCCGAACTCGTCGGCGAACACCGACTCGTAGCTCTTCATGAAGTCGGCCGCGGCCTCCACGAAGGTGTGGCCCGCCTCGCCGGTGTCCTGGCGGACCAGTTCCTCGATGTAGCGGTTGACGCTCATGCCGCGGGACAGGGCGCGCTCGCGGGCGGCGCGCGCGGTGCCCTCGTCCACCCTCACGTTCAACTGGGTCTTCGCCATGCCTCGACGCTAGCGCCGAACCGCTAGCGTCGGCAAGGGCGCGCCGTCCCGGGCGGGCGCGCGCCCGCGCGTCCACCATCGGACCCCGGCGCCTCCGCCCCTCCCCCGCCTTCGCCGTCCGCCTCTCAGCCGTCCCCGCTCTCCCCTCGGGCGGCGCCCGGCTCGGCCCATCGGGGGATACCGGCTGTGCGGCCGCTCACACTACGCTCGACGGGGGACAAACCAGTCATGACTCAGCACCGTCAGGGTCGGCGAACCACCGAGGAGGCCCACGTGTCCACATCTGCGGCGGCTGCGGACCGCGCGCCAGGCGGCGGGTCCGCGGCCCGCGCCCGCGGGCTGACCAAGGCCTACGGGTCGGGCGAGACGGCCGTGCTCGCCCTGGACTCCGTGGACGTCGACATCGCGCGCGGCCGCTTCACCGCGGTCATGGGGCCTTCGGGCTCGGGCAAGTCGACGCTGATGCACTGCCTGGCGGGGCTCGACACCGTCTCGGCGGGCCAGGTGTGGATCGGGGACACCGAGATCACGGGGCTGAAGGACGCCGAGCTGACCCGGCTGCGGCGGGACCGGATCGGTTTCATGTTCCAGTCGTTCAACCTGATCCCCACCCTCGACGCGCTGGAGAACATCACACTGCCCATGGACATCGCGGGCCGCGCCCCCGACACGGCCTGGCTGGACCAGGTCATCGACACGCTGGGCCTCAGAGCCCGGCTCAGTCACCGGCCCGCCCAGCTCTCCGGCGGCCAGCAGCAGCGCGTGGCCTGCGCGCGGGCGCTCGCCTCCCGGCCCGAGCTGATCTTCGCGGACGAGCCGACCGGCAACCTGGACTCACGGGCCGGCCTGGAGGTGCTCGGCTTCCTGCGCGACGCCGTGGACAGCCTGGGCCAGACGGTCGTGATGGTGACCCACGACCCCAACGCGGCGGCCCATTCGGACCTGGTGCTCTACCTGGCGGACGGGCGGATCGTGGACGAGATGGCGCGGCCCACGGCGGAGGCCGTCCTGGAGCGGATGCGCCTGTTCGCCGGAAGCCCCTCCAGGCAGAGCGCCGACGTCGCCGTCATGGTCCGCTCCGCGGCTGCGGACGGCGCCCCCGACGGCCGCCCCGACGACCGGTTCGTCGAGGACGGGCGCCTGCTGCGCGGCGGGGACGGCACCGCCGTCGGGGAGGTCTGACCCCCGTGCTCAAGGCGACGCTGCGCACCTTCCTCGCCCACAAGGGGCGGTTGCTGCTCTCGGCCCTGGCCATCGTCCTGTCCGTGGCCTTCGTGGCGGGCAGCCTGATCTTCTCCGACACGGTCACCCGCACCTTCGACCGGCTCTTCGCCTCGACCGCCGCCGACGTCACGGTGTCCCCGAAGCAGGATCTGCGCTCGCCCCTGCGCACCGGCGCGGTGCAGACCCTGCCCGCCGACCTGGCCCGGCGGGTGGCCGGGGTGCGGGGCGTGGCGGCGACCCATGTGGACGCGGCGGTGGAGAACGCGGTGGTCGTCGACCGCCGCAACCGGCCGGTCGGCCCGACCACCGGCGCCCCCACCATCGCCCGCAACTGGCAGACCACCGACAAGAGCCCGGTGAAGCTGTCCTCCGGCCACGTCCCGCGCGGCGACGGCGAGGCGGTGCTGGACGCCGACACGGCCGCGCACCAGCACGTGCGCGTCGGCGACGTGCTGACCGTGCAGGCCCAGCCGGGCGCGTTCCGCGTCCGGGTGGTCGGCGTCGCCACGTTCACCACGACCAACCCCGGCGCCGCCCTGCTGTTCCTCGACACGCCGACCGCGCAGACCAAGCTGCTCGGCGCCGCGGACCGCGCCACCGGCATCTCGGTCGACGCGGTCCGCGGCGTCGGCGACGCCGCGCTGAAGCAGCGCGTCGCGGCGGCCGTCGGCGCCAAGGCTTACGACGTGAAGACCGCCGGTGAGCAGGCCAAGTCGGCCGCGGCGAGCCTGGGCGGATTCCTCAAGATCATCAGGTATGTGATGCTCGGCTTCGCCGGGATCGCGGTGCTCGTCGGCGTGTTCCTGATCGTCAACACCTTCTCCATGCTGATCGCCCAGCGCACCCGCGAACTCGGCCTGCTGCGCGCCCTGGGCGCCGACCGGCGGCAGGTGCGGCGGTCGGTGCTGACCGAGGCGGTGCTGCTGGGCCTGATCGCCTCCACCGTGGGCCTGGCGGCCGGGATCGGCCTCGCGGCCGGCCTCATCCGGCTGATGAGCGCCTTCGGGATGAACCTGCGGACGGCCGAGATGGCCGTCGGCTGGACCACGCCCGCGGCCGCGTACGCCGTCGGCGTCGGCGTCACGTTCTTGGCGGCCTACCTCCCGGCCCGGCGGGCCGCGAGCGTCTCGCCCATGGCCGCCCTGGCGGACGCCGAAGTGGCCGGGGTGGGCAGGCCGCTGCGGGTGCGCGCGTTGGTGGGCGCGGCGCTCGGGGCGGTCGGGGCGGCGGCGCTGGCCGGCTGCGCCGCGGCGACCAGGACGGCGACCGCCGCCTCGCTGCTGGGGGTCGGCATCGTGTTCACCCTGATCGCGACCGTGGCGGCCGGGCCGCTTCTGGTCCGCCCGCTGATCCGGGTGCTGGGCGGCGCGTTCCCCAGGCTGTTCGGCTCGGTGGGACGGATGAGCCAGCGCAACGCCCTGCGCAACCCGCGCCGCACCGGCGCCACCGCGGCCGCGCTGATGGTGGGCCTGGCCCTGGTGGGCGGGATGTCGGTGGCCAGCGCCTCCATCACCCGCTCCCTGGACGACCAGATCCAGCGGACCCTGGGCGCGGACTACATCGTGCAGAACCGCAGCTTCCTGCCGTTCTCCCAGCAGGTCACGGACACGGTGCGGGACACGCCGGGGGCCGGTCTCGTCGTACGGCAGCGGCTGGCGGCGATCGCGCTCTCGCTGCCAGACGGCAAGGAGGTCCAGACCGCCGTCTCCGGGTACGACCGCGGGCTGGACTCGGTCGTCAAGGTCACGTACACCGCCGGGAACACCGCGACCGCGCTGGCCGAGGGACGCATGGCCATGGACGTCGACTTCGCCCACAAGCACGGCGTGCGGCTGGGCGGCGTGCTGCCCGCCCGGTTCCAGGACGGTCGCCGGGGCGAGCTGACCGTGGCGGCGCTGACCGACCAGGACCAGGCGGAGGGCTTCGGGCTCCAGGGCGGGCTGTTCGTCGGCATGGGCACCCTGGCGAAGTACGCGCCCGGCACCCCGGACGCCGCCGTGTACGTGAACGCGGCCCCCGGGACGGCCGGCGGCCAGCTCCGGGCGCGGCTGGAGAAGCGTCTCGCCCCGTATCCGAACGTGCAGGTCCGCGACCAGGCGGACTACAAGAAGCTGGTGCGCGACCAGATCTCGGTGCTGCTCTACCTCGTCTACGCGCTGCTCGGGCTGGCCATCGTGATCGCGGTGCTCGGCGTGGTCAACACGCTCGCGCTGTCCGTGGTGGAGCGCACCCGGGAGGTCGGCCTGCTGCGGGCCATCGGGCTGGCCCGGCGGCAGTTGCGGCGGATGATCCGGCTCGAGTCGGTGGTGATCGCCGTGTTCGGCGCGGTGCTCGGGCTGGCGCTCGGGCTGGTGTGGGGGCTGTGCGCCCAGCGGGTGCTGGCCCTGCAAGGCATCACGGCGCTGGAGATCCCCTGGGGCACGATCGTCGCGGTCGTGATCGGCGCGGCGGTCGTGGGCGTGGCGGCCGCCCTGCTCCCGGCCCTGCGGGCGTCCCGGATGAACGTGCTGGCGGCCATCGCGCACGAGTGAGGACCCACGGCGCGTCCCCGGGCGCCGCGCGCCTGGGGAGGCTTCGTACCGCACGCGTCCCGCTGCTCCGTCACACTGCTCGACCCCGCGAGGACGGCGCCGCGCGCGGAGGACGGCCCGCGCGCCGGGGGCAGCGGGCCGATCCGCGACGCTCACCCGTACAGCCCTCGCCTCACCCTTTGCCGATCTTTTACCGTGTGAGGATCATTCGCTTCTCGGCGAGGGAAGGCGGTGAGCGTCCGGTCATGGGCGAGCCTTCGGGTGTCGCGCGCACCGCCGCGCGCTCCCCCTCGTCGTGCTGGAGCATGGGAGGGGGGTGAGCCGATGACGGAAGTGCTCCTGCTGTGGGCAGCGGTGCTGCTGTCCCTCGCCTGCGGCGCCTTCGTCGCGGCCGAGTTCTCGCTGACGACGGTCGACCGCGGCGCGCTGGAACGGGCGGCCGCCCGCGGCGAGAGCGGCGCCGGCGGCGCGCTGAAGGCCGTACGGAACCTGACGTTCCAGCTCTCCGGGGCGCAGCTCGGCATCACTGTGACGAACCTGCTGGTCGGCATGCTCGCCCAGCCGTCGGTCGCCCGGCTGATCGCCGGGCCGCTCCGGGCACTGGGCCTCTCGCGGTCCGCGGCGACCTCTCTGGCCCTGGTGCTGGGGACGGCCCTGTCCACGGTGTTCCTGATGGTCGTCGGCGAGCTGGTCCCCAAGAACTGGGCGATCTCCTCGCCGCTGACGGTGGCCCGTCGGGTGGGGAGCGGGCAGCGCTGGTTCAGCTCCGCGTTCCGTCCCTTCATCACCCATCTCAACAACGCGGCGAACCGCGTGGTGCTCCGGCTCGGGGTGGACCCCGCCGAGGAACTGGCCACCGCCCGCGGCCCCCAGGAGCTGGCGGCGCTGGCCCGGCACTCCGCCAAGCAGGGGGCCTTGGCCGCGGACACCGCGGAGCTGTTCGTCCGCACGCTCAACCTGGCCGACCTGACCGCGCAGAACGTGATGACGCCGCGCGTCCAGGTCATCGCCCTGGACGCGCGCGCGACCTGCGAGGACGTGGCCAACGCGACCCGGGCGACCGGGCTGTCCCGCTTCCCCGTCTACCGCGGCGCCATGGACTCCGTGGTGGGCACCGCCCACGTCAAGGACGTGCTGGCGGTGCCCGCCGAGCGGCGGACGCGCGTACGGGTCCGCGACATCATGCGCGAGCCGCTGCTCGTCCCCGAGTCGCTGACCGTGGACCGGCTCCTCGACCGGCTCTCGGAGCGGCGCACCATGGCGGTCGTCATCGACGAGTACGGCGGCATGGCCGGGGTGGCGACGCTGGAGGACATCGTCGAGGAGGTCGTCGGCGAGGTGCGCGACGAGCACGACCCGCACGAGACGCCGGACATCGCCGCGGCCGGGGCGGACGAGGAGGGCCGCGCCCTGTACTCGGCCGACGGCGCCGCCCGCGTGGACCAGGTGGCCCGCGTCGGCCTGCGGGCGCCCGAGGGGCCGTACGAGACCCTCGCCGGGCTGGTCGCCGCCCGGCTCGGCCGGATACCGGACGCGGGGGACGTGCTGGAGATCGCCGGCTGGCGGCTGGAGGTGGCCGACGCCGGCGGGCATCGGGCCGCACGGGTGCTGCTGCACGCCCCGCTCAGCGAGGACGCCGCCGAGGCCGCCGACGCCAAGACCGCCGAGGCCCGCGGGCGAGAGCGCGGGCGCGGCCGCGGACCGGGCGGAGGGCGGCGCGGGAGCCGCCTCGACGACGGTGAGGGGGCCGCCCGGTGATCGCCGTGCAGATCCTGATCGCAGTGGCGACCCTGGTCGTCAACGCGTTCTTCGTGGGCGCCGAGTTCGCGCTGATCTCGGTGCGGCGCAGTCAGGTCGAGCCGTACGCCGAGGAGGGCGACCGGCGTGCGAGGGCTGTGCTGTGGGGGCTGGAGCACGTGTCCGCGCTGCTGGCGGCGGCGCAGCTCGGCATCACCCTGTGCACCCTGGTCCTCGGCGTGGTCGCCGAACCCGCCATCGCGCACCTGCTGGAGCCGGCGTTCCACGCGGTGGGCGTGGCGGAGAGCGCGGGGCACGCGATGTCGTTCGCGATCGCGCTGGCCCTGGCGACGTATCTGCACATGCTGCTCGGCGAGATGGTGCCGAAGAACATCGCGCTCGCGGAGCCCGTGCGCAGTGCGCTGCTGCTCGGGCCGCCGCTGGTTGCGCTGTCCCGGGCGCTGCGGCCGGTGATCTTCACGGTGAACGCCTTCGCGAACGGCCTGCTGAAGCTGCTGCGGGTGGAGGCGAAGAGCGAGGTCTCGGCCACCTTCACGGACACCGAGCTGGCCGAGATCGTCAAGGACGCCAGTGAGGCCGGGCTGATCGACGACCGGGCGCAGGAGCGACTGCACGACGCGCTGGAGCTGGGCAGCAGGCCGGTGCGCGACGTCGTGCTGCCGCTGGGCCGGGTGGTCTACGCGCGCCTCGGGGTCACCCCGGAGCAACTGGAGCGGCTGTCGGCCGAGTCCGGCTTCTCCCGCCTCCCGGTGGTCGACCAGCAGCGCCGGATCATCGGGTATCTGCACGTCAAGGACGCGCTGGACGCCTCGCCGCGCACCGAGCCGTTCCGGATGCGGGACATGCGGCCGATCGCGCGGGTCCGGGAGGGCACGCCGCTGGACGACGTGCTCACCGCGATGCGCGGCGGCCGCACGCATCTGGCGGCCGTCCTCGGCGCGGACGGGCGGCTCTCCGGCCTGGTGACGATGGAGGACGTGCTGCGGGAGCTGTTCGGACAGCCTGCGTGAGCGGTGCGGGGCGTGCGGTGACCGGAGGGGCTCACCGGCTCGCGACACCCGGAAGACGTTGCCGGCCATGGGACTGGACCGACCGCTTGGTATGCGGCCGACGCGCCGGGATACCATCGCCCACGCCATGCACACGAACCCCATGCACACCAGCCTGGTCGCGATCGGCGACTCCTTCACCGAGGGCATGTCGGACCTGCTGCCCGACGGCTCCTATCGCGGCTGGGCCGACCAGCTCGCCACGCGGATGGCCGCACGGAGCCCTGGGTTCCGGTACGCGAACCTCGCCGTACGCGGCAAGCTCATCGGGCAGATCGTCGAAGAACAGGTCGCCATGGCGGCGGCCATGCGGGCTGACGTGGTGACGCTGGTCGGCGGGCTCAACGACACGCTGCGGCCCTCGTGCGACATGGGCCGGGTGCGGGCCCTGCTCACCGAGGCGGTGGAGCGGCTGACGCCGTCGTGCGGGCAGCTCGTGCTGATGCGCAGCCCCGGCCGCCAGGGCCCGGTTCTGGACCGCTTCCGGCCGCGCATGGAGGAGCTGTTCGCCTGCGTCGACGCGCTCGCCGAGAAGCACGGCGCCCTCGTCGTCGACCTGTACGGCGCGCCGTCGCTGGCCGATCCGCGACTGTGGGACGTGGACCGGCTGCACCTGACGGCCGAGGGGCACCGCCGGGTCGCGGAGGCGGTGTGGCAGTCGCTCGGCTACGAGGCCGAGGACCCCGAATGGCGCACGCCGATACCGGCGACGGCGCCGCCGGGCTGGACGAGCCGCCGCATAGCGGACGCCCGCTTCGCCCAGCAGCACCTGCTGCCCTGGATAGGCCGCCGGCTGACCGGCCGCTCCTCCGGGGACGGCCGCACAGGCGCCCACTTCAGCGCCGAGCAGGGCAAGGCCTTTTGGATCACCCCGGCGGACCACACGAACCCCGGCCCTGTCACGCACTGGCGCCAGGTGGCGCCCTGACCCGCCCCTCACCCGGCCGCCGGCTTGTGCCGCGCACCGCTGAACCGCGGGGCCTCGCCCATACGACGCCCGCAGCCGACAGGCCGACAGACTGCCGAATGGCCGAACGGCCGAGAGGTCCGCTGCCAGCGCGGCGCTCAGGGCCTCCACGTCGCCCCCCGAACAGGACTGGACGCCCCTCTTCAGCGGCGAACAGTCACCCTGACCAGCCTGACGATGCCCGCTGCAGGCCCCACGTCTGCAAGGCATAGGGCCGCCCCTTCTCCTCCCCCTCGATCAGCGGCACGTCAAGCAGGCTGAAGCCCGCCTTGGTGGCCACGGCGACGCTGGCGGCGTTCTCGGCCTCAAGCTCCAAGATCACTTGCTCCACGCCCAGTCGCCCGAAGGCATAGGCGGCCATCACCCGCACCGCCCTCGCCGCCAGCCCTTGGCCGCGGTGCGCGGGGCCGACCCCGTAGCCGACCTCCATGCCCTCGGGAGCGCGCCGCAGCATCACCTCGCCGAGCGGCGCGCGGCCGTCAACGGTGATGGCGAGCAGGACGGCCGTGTCCTCCGCCCGCATCCGCCGGTCCAGGTCCAGCCGTGCGCGAGCGGCCGCTTCGTCGAAGGGTGAGACGATCGGCGTCCAGTACGCGATGTCGGGATGGTCGAACAAATCCGACATCGCGGCCACGTCTGCTTCCGTCCAGTCACGCAGAACGAGCCCTTCCCCAGTGAGCTGGATCCGATCGGGAAAAGGCGGCGTGCTGCTGCTCATGGTGCGGAACCTTCCTGGCCTGTTGGTCGAAGCAGCATAACGACGCGTTCATCGGCTCATCAGATCTTCTGGTCACCCTCACGCCTGAGCGCCCACCACGCCACCGACCTCCCGAACGGCGCAGGTCGGAGTGGGTCCGGCCGACGCTCTCCGGGCCGCGTGGACACGTCAGAGCCGTCGGGGGCAGCGGGTAGACTCCGTCCACGTGACTTCCGCGCCCGTCAAGCCCCGCATCCCGAACGTCCTCGCCGGACGCTACGCCTCCGCCGAGCTCGCCACGCTCTGGTCGCCCGAGCAGAAGGTGAGGCTGGAGCGACAGCTCTGGCTCGCCGTGCTGCGGGCCCAGAAGGATCTCGGCGTCGAGGTGCCCGACGCGGCGATCGCCGACTACGAGCGCGTCCTGGACACCGTGGACCTGGCGTCGATCGCCGAACGGGAGAAGGTCACGCGGCACGACGTGAAGGCGCGGATCGAGGAGTTCAACGACCTCGCCGGGCACGAGCACGTGCACAAGGGCATGACGTCCCGGGACCTCACCGAGAACGTCGAGCAGTTGCAGATCCGGCTCTCTCTGGAGCTGGTGCGCGACCGCACGGTGGCGGTGCTGGCGCGACTGGGCAGGCTGGCCGCCGAGTACGGCGAGCTGGTCATGGCCGGGCGCTCGCACAACGTGGCCGCCCAGGCCACCACCCTCGGCAAGCGCTTCGCCACCGCGGCGGACGAGCTGCTGACCGCGTACGGGCGGGTCGAGGAACTGCTGGGCCGCTACCCCCTGCGCGGCGTCAAGGGCCCGGTCGGCACGGCGCAGGACATGCTGGACCTGCTCGGCGGGGACGCCGCGGCTCTGGCGGAGCTGGAGCGGCGGATCGCCCACCACCTGGGCTTCGGCCGGGCCTTCACCTCGGTCGGCCAGGTCTACCCGCGCTCCCTGGACTACGAGGTCGTCACCGCGCTGGTGCAGCTCGCGGCGGCCCCGTCCTCGCTGGCGAAGACGATCCGGCTGATGGCCGGGCACGAACTGGTCACCGAGGGCTTCAAGCCCGGCCAGGTCGGCTCCTCGGCGATGCCGCACAAGATGAACACCCGCTCCTGCGAGCGCGTCAACGGTCTGATGGTGATCCTGCGCGGCTACGCCTCGATGACCGGCGAGCTGGCGGGCGACCAGTGGAACGAGGGCGACGTCTCGTGCTCGGTAGTGCGCCGGGTGGCGCTGCCTGACGCGTTCTTCGCGCTGGACGGCCTGCTGGAGACGTTCCTGACGGTGCTCGACGAGTTCGGCGCCTTCCCCGCGGTGGTGTCCCGTGAGCTGGACCGCTATCTGCCGTTCCTGGCGACGACCAAGGTGCTGATGGGCGCCGTGCGGGCAGGCGTCGGCCGCGAGGTCGCGCACGAGGCGATCAAGGAGAACGCCGTGGCCGCCGCGCTCGACCTGCGCGAGCAGGGCGCCGAGCGCAACGAGCTGCTCGACAAGCTGGCCGCCGACGAACGGCTGCCGCTGGACCGCGCGCGGCTGGACGCGCTGATGGCGGACAAGCTGTCCTTCACCGGCGCGGCGGCCGACCAGGTCGCCGCGGTGGTCGGCCGGATCGAGGAGATCGTCAAGCAGCGCCCGCAGGCCGCCGCCTACGTCCCGGGGGCGATTCTCTGACCCGCTACACCCCGGCGGAGCTGGAGGCCGCCCGCGACCGTCTCGTGCCGGACGTGGTCGCGGACGGCCTGCACGTGCTGTTCTGCGGCATCAACCCCGGCCTGATGACGGCCGCGACCGGCCACCACTTCGCTCGCCCCGGCAACCGGTTCTGGCCGGTGCTGCACCGCTCGGGGTTCACCCCGCGGCTGATGAAGCCGACCGAGCAGGGCGAACTGCCCTCGCTCGGACTGGGCATCACGAACGTGGTGGCGCGGGCGACGGCGCGGGCCGACGAACTGACCCCGCAGGAGTACCGCGAGGGCGGCCGGCTGCTGACGCTGAAGGTGGCGCGGCTGCGGCCGCGCTGGCTGGCCGTGGTCGGCGTCACCGCGTACCGGGCGGCCTTCGACGACCGCACGGCCCGCATCGGCCCGCAGGAGCGCACGTTCGGCGCCACCCGGGTGTGGGTGCTGCCCAACCCGAGCGGCCTGAACGCGCACTGGACGGCCGAGACCATGGCGGGCGAGTTCGCGCGGCTGCGGAGTGCGGCAAGCGCTTCCTGACCGGCGGGTCACGGCGAGGTGCGGCAGGTCAGGGCGGAGGGCGCCGCGACTCACGGCAGGGCGCCACGACTCACGGCAGGGGTCCGCCGCTCACTCACGGCGGGCTGCCGCGACCCGCCGCTCACTCACGGCAGGCTGCCGCGACCCGCCGCTCACTTACGAGAGGCTGCCGCGGCTCACGGCGGATCGACGTCCGTGACGACCGCGAGGAGCTGGAACGGCAGCTCGGCGCCCCACCGCGAGACGCCGAGGGCTATCCAGCGGCCCGCCTCCGGCGACCGCCACAGCCGCACGTCCGGCACGTGCCCGCTCAGGGAGTCCCACGGCTCCGCCGTCCGCTGACCCGCCACCGTCCGTTCGAGGACGCTGTACAGGCTGAACCACTGGGGCGGACCCCAGCGCGCGGTCAGCCGCTCCGTCAGCCCGTCCCGGTCGCTGTCGTACTGCTCCTCCGTCTCCCGCCGGCGCGTCCCGTCGTCCTCCCAGAAGTCCTCGCTCGTCGCCAACTCGGCCGTGGACCAGCCGGGTCCGGCCGTGCCGGCGTCCGTCCTGACCGGCTCGGCGGGGAACGCCTCCGCGCACAGCCGGTCGATGACGGCGAGGGCCTTCGCGATGTCCATGCGCTCCAGTAAACCGGCTGCCACTGACAATTGACGGTACGTCAGGCATGCGCTCCGATGAGGCGCGGCGCCGCCCGCCCCTCGCTGCACCGGCCCACGGCGAGTACGATCCGGCCCACACGCGCACGAGCAGGGAGGACCGACGTTGGGGCGGCTGACCGGCGGGGACCCCTCGCTGCTGCGGAGGATCAACTCCGCGGTGGTGCTGCACGCGCTGCGCGGCGCGGACTGCGCGACGCTGACGGAGATCACCCGGGTGACGGGGCTGTCCCGGCCGACGGTCGAAGGGGTCGTGGAAGACCTGATGGCGGCGGGCCTGGTGATGGAGACGGCGGCCGAGGAGGGCGTCGCCCGTCGCCAGGGGCGGCCCGCGCGGCGGTTCCGCTTCCGTGCCGAGGCCGGGCACCTGCTGGGCCTGGAGATCGAGGCCCACCGGGTCGCCGCGCTGCTGTCGGACCTGGACGGCCGGGTGCTCGGCGCCCAGTCCAAGGACGTGGACGAGACGGCGGACGCCGACGAGCGCCTGGAGCGGCTGCGCGCCGCGGTCGCAGAGTTGCTGCGCCGGGCCGGTGTGCCGCGCAGCTCGCTGCGCGCCGTCGGCGTCGGCACGCCGGGGATCGTCGAGGCGGGCGGGGTGGTGCGGTTGAGCACCGCGCTGCCCGGGTGGACCGGACTGCGCCTGGGCGAGCGGCTGAGCCGTTCCTTCAAGTGCCCGGTGCTGGTCGAGAACGACGCCAACGCCGCGGCGGTCGCCGAGCACTGGAAGGGCGCCGCCACCGCGTCCGACGACGTGGTCTTCGTGCTGGCCGGGCTCAGTCCGGGCGCCGGATCGCTGATCGGCGGGCGGCTGCACCGGGGGTTCGGCGGGGCCGCGGGCGAGATCGGCGCGCTGCACCTGCTGGGCCGGGGCGACACCCCGGAGACGCTGCTGTCGACCACGGACCAGCCGCTGCACCCGCTGGACGAGCAGGCGGTGGCCGCGGTGTTCGCCCTCGCCCGCCAGGGCGACCAGCAGGCGCTGGCGGCCATGGACCGTTTCATCCGGCGGCTCGTCCACGACGTCGCGGCGCTGGTGCTCGCCCTGGATCCGGAGCTGGTGGTCGTCGGCGGCTGGGCGGCCGGGCTGGACGGCGTACTGGAGCCGCTGCGGAGCGAGCTGGCCCGCTACTGCCTGCGGCCGCCCGAGGTGACGTTGTCGATGCTGGGCGAGGCGGCCGTGGCGACGGGCGCGCTGCGGCTCGCCCTCGACCATGTCGACGAACAGCTCTTCGCGGTGGAGAGCCCGGTGACGGCCCGGCGCTGAGCGCCGCGGCGGGCCGTGCGCGTCGGCGCCCCGCGCCTCCGGGTGATCCGGTGGCACGGGGTCGCGCGGGCCGCGCACAGTCCTCGGCCCATGCGCAGTCCTCGGCCCGCGCACGGTGCACGGCGCAGACGCAGTGCACGGCTCGCACACAGCCCTCGGCCCGCACGCGGTGCACGGCCCGCACGCAGTCCTCGGCGCACACGCCGTGCACAGCCGCACGCAGTCCTCGGCCCGCGCGCGGTTCGCCGCCCGCGGTCAGGACGCCTGGCGCTCCGGGCCCTGGTCGATCTCCACGCCGCCGGAGTCGCCGAAGGTCAGCCGGCAGGTGTCCGCGCGGTAGGTGGCGACGGACAGGGCGGCGGTGCGGCCCCCGGCGAGGAAGCGCGTGGTGACGACGAGGACGGGCGCGCCGGGCAGCCGGTCCAGCTCTTTGGCGTCGTCCGCGCGGGCGGAGCCCAGTTCGACCGCGCGGTCCTGTCCCTCCAGGTCCAGACGCTGGAGTTCGCGCAGCAGCGCACGCGCGCGCGCCGGTCCGGAGGGCGCGTCGATCGCGGTAAGGTCGGGCACCGAGGAGGCCGGGATGTAAAGCAGTTCGGCCGCAACGGGCTGACCGTTACTCGTCCGGGACCGGCGCACGGTGTGCACGGACTCCTCGCGCCCGGTCTCCAGGGCGTCGGCGACAGCGGCCGGCGGGACTTCCCGCACGCAGTCCGCGGGCTGCCAGGCGTCGTCGGGCGCGCCCGGCCAAGCGTGCTGTTCGGCCCCCACGTCGACGCCCACGCGCGGCGGCGCGACCGTCGTGCCCACGCCGCGGCGGCGCTGAAGCCTGCCCTCCAGCTCCAACTGCTCCAGAGCCTGGCGCAGCGTGGCGCGGGCGACGCCGAAGCGGGCGGCCAGGTCACGCTCGTTGGGCAGGATCTCGCCGACCGAGAACTCCGAGTCCAGTGCCTCGCTGAGCACGGTCTTGAGGTGCAGGTACTTCGGCTCCGGCACCGATTCCAGTTGCGTGGTCCCCACCCTGTCCTCCGCAATCCCCGTGGTCCGGCGGCGTTTTAGCGCCCTTGTTTATTAAAGGTTGTTGTACTTGTCTGCGACCATAGGGCCGCCTACCCCCTTGGTCAAGACCAATCCTCGACCGACTGGGGACCGGATGTCCGCCGCGGCGCTCAGCGTTCACACGGCGTTCGCACCTGGGGGCGCGCGAGACGGCGCGCTGGCGGGCGCACACGACGGCGGCCGGGGGGCGGACGCACCCGGCGACGGGCGGGGCAGCGCACCCGGCGACGGGCGAGGCGGCGCACCCGGCTACAGGCGGGGCAGCGCACCCGGCGACGGCCCCGGGCTCCCCCTCGGGGCTACCGGGCAGTAGCGATTGCTGACAGGCTGTCTACCCGACAGTCCGGCGTCCGTCAGCGATTCCCGATCGAGGAGCCCCCATGTCCGCCACCGTCTCCTGCACGGTCCCCTCCGCCCACGGCCCGCGGACCGTGACCTTCTCCTACGCCCGCGAGGGAAGCGGCGAGCCGCTGCTCCTGCTGCACGGCATAGGTCACCACCGTCAGGCGTGGGACCCGGTGGTGCACCTCCTCGCGGCCGAACGCGACGTGATCAGCGTGGATCTGCCAGGGTTCGGCGCCTCTCCCGCGCTGCCCGAGGGACTGCGGCACGACCTGCCGACGATGAACGCCGCCCTGGCCGCCCTGTGCACGGCCCTGGACATCGACCGCCCGCACGTCGCCGGCAACTCGCTGGGCGGACTGCTGGCCCTCGAACTCGGCCGGGAGCAGCGCGTACGGTCCGTCACCGCCCTCTCACCCGCGGGCTTCTGGTCGCAGGCCGAGCGGCGCTACGCCTTCGTCGTCCTGCGCGCGATGCGGACGATCGCGCGGCGCACGCCGCTGCCGGTGGTCGAGCGCCTGGCCCGGACCGCCGCCGGACGCACCGTCCTGACCAGCACCGTTTACGCCCGGCCGGGCCGCCGGTCACCCGAGGCGGTGGTCGCCGAGACGCTCGCCCTGGCGGGGGCCGCGGGGTTCGAGGAGACGCTTCGCGCGGGCATCGGCGTGCGGTTCACGGACGACGTCCCCGGCATCCCGGTCACCGTGGCCTGGGGCGCCCAGGACCGGCTGCTGGTGCGCAGGCAGGGCGTGCGGGCCAAGCAGATCATCCCGCGCGCCCGGCTGGTCCGGCTGCCCGGCTGCGGACACGTCCCGATGAGCGACGACCCCGCGCTCGTCGCGCGCGTGCTCCTCGACGGCAGCCGCTGACACCCCCTCCCGCGCCCCCGGCGCCGCTCCTCGCGCTCCACCGGCCGGCTCGCGCGCTCACCGGCCGGCCGAAGCGCTCCGTCACGACGGATCCGTGCTTTACCCGGAGGTCACAGAGCGTTCGCGACCAGGCAACACCGTTCCTTCACAGTGGGTGCATGACTCGGAACATGTGTGATGTGACGCGCAGAAGGAACGGCCGCCCAGTGCACCACTGGCGGCGGGACGTGGTGGAACTCGCCGCTCTGTTCACGGCGGTGGCGGTCGCGGACGCGGTGGCCAACCTGATCGGCCACAGGCCCGGCGGACCCGCCCTGCTGCTGATCTCGGCGCTGGCGCTGCTCGCGACGGCGGCGTTCCACACCTGGTGGGCACGGCGCCACGGCCACGCGCCTCCCGCGGACGATACCGGCGCCCGGCCGCTCGCCGCCGGAGGGCGGCAGGCCGGGCCCTCCCCCTCCGCCCCGGCGGAGCACGAGGAAGCGGCGGCGCGTGCGCTGTGGCGGCTGCGGACCACGGTGAAGGACGAGCCGGGTTCGCTGGCCGCTCTCTGCACGGCGCTGGCCGTCCGGCACATCGACATCCTGAGCCTCCAGACGCACCCGCTCGCCGACGGCACGGTGGACGAGTTCCTGGTGCGCGCCCCGGGCGGAGTCGAGGCGCGGGAGATCACGGCGGCGGTCGGCGCCGCGGGCGGTTTCAGCACGTGGATCGAGCGGGCCGACGCCCACGATCTGGTGGACGCGCCCACCCGTGTCCTGGGCCTGGCCGCCCGCACCGCACTGGACGCGGCGGAACTCCCCCTCGCTCTGCGCCAGTTGCTCGGGCGGTGCACCATCCGCTCCTCGCCGTCCGGTCCGGCGGGCAGCGGCCGGGACGCCGAGGAGGTCCCGGTCGAGGGCGTCCTGGAGGAGACGGTGCTGCGGCTGCGGGGGCCGGAGGGCGGAGTGATCACGGTGGAGCGGCCGTACCTGCCGTTCACCCCGGCCGAGTTCGCGCGCGCCCGCGCCCTGGTGGAGCTGGACGCCCGGCTCGGCCCCCGGATGCCGCGCGGCCAGGACGTGCTGACGCTCCCCGAGGGCAACGCGATCACCGTCCGCCGCGCCGACCCGGGCGACCTCGACGCGGCCTGCCGGATGCACGAACGGTGCTCGGCGCGGACGCTGAGCCTGCGCTACCACGGGCCGGTCGGCGACGCCGAGCGCTATCTGAACCACCTGCTCAGCCCCCGCTTCGGCCGCACCCTGGCCGCGCAGACCGCGTCGGGCCGGATCATCGGCCTGGGTCATCTGCTCTGGGACGGCGACGAGACCGAGGTCGCGCTGCTCGTCGAGGACGAGTGGCAGCGGCGCGGCATCGGCGCCGAACTGCTGGACCGGCTGGTGTCCATGGCCGTCGACGCGGGCTGCGCCAGCGTGTACGCGGTCACGCAGGCGTCGAACACTGGCATGGTCGCCGCGATGCGGGGCCTGGACCTGCCGCTGGACTACCAGATCGAGGAGGGCACCCTCGTGATCACCGCCCGCCTGAACGCCCTCCGGGCCGCCAGCGCGCCGTCGCAGGACGCCCACGCCCAGCGGGCCGGTCACAGCGCGGCCAGCCCGCGCGACTGAGCGGCCCGCGCGGCCGACCCGCGTGCGGGTCTGAGCCACGCGACGACCCGGGCGACCGGCCCGCGCAATTGACCTGTCCGTGCCCCGTACTCGCGGGGCACGGACGGTCGGCAGCCAGGAGACGCACGGGCCGCCCGGCAGCGCACCGCGGGACCGCCCGCGATGCGCCCCGGCGCCCGCGCCTTCGCGGCGCCCCCACGCCTTCACGGCGCCCCCGTGTCCCCGTGCCCCCGCGCCCCCCAACCGGATCGCTCAACTCATCGCCCGGTGCGGGTTCTTCACCTCCGGCGCTCCGGGAGTCCGTGCCCCTAGTGCGGTGTCCAGGTCGCTCCACAGGTCCTCGACGTCCTCCAAGCCGACCGACATCCGCAGCAGGCGGTCGCCGACTCCCGCCCCGCGCCGGTCGTCCGGGTCCACGACGCGGTGGCTGATGGAGGCGGGGTGCTGGATCAGGGTGTCGACGCTGCC
The DNA here is from genome assembly GCF_040644415.1 of Streptomyces sp. NPDC046985. Classification (NCBI taxonomy): domain Bacteria; kingdom Bacillati; phylum Actinomycetota; class Actinomycetes; order Kitasatosporales; family Streptomycetaceae; genus Streptomyces; species Streptomyces sp. NPDC046985. The sequence goes on along the minus strand of NZ_JBEYWK010000007.1, from coordinate 64,903 downwards.
GAGGCTGACGGCCGGGGTGATCAGCCGGACGGCGCCGATGACCGCGTGCGGGTCGCCGTGCACCTCGAAGGCGACCATGGCGCCGCCGATCGCCGGGTAGTGGACGCGGGCGACGCGCGGGTCCGCGGCGAGCCGGGCGGCCAGGTCCGCGGCGGTGGTGGAGGCGGCGCGCACCCGCACCGGAAGCGTGGACAGGCCGCGCAGCAGCAGGTAGCCGGCGAGCGGGTGCAGCACGCCCCCGGTGGCGAACCGGATCTGCCGCAGCCGCCCGGCCAGTTCCTCGTCGCAGGCGACCACACCGGCCATGACGTCGCCGTGTCCGCCCAGGTACTTGGTGGCGCTGTGCAGCACCAGCCGGGCGCCCAGTTCGACGGGGCGCTGGAGCACCGGGGTGGCGAAGGTGTTGTCGGCGAGCAGCGGAACCGACCCGCAGGCGTGCGCGACGGCCCGCAGGTCCACCTCGGCCAGCGTCGGGTTGGCCGGGGACTCCACCATCACCAGGCCGGTGTCCGGGCGCAGCGCCGCGGCGATCCCGGCCGGGTCGGTCCAGGTCACCTCGCTGCCCAGCAGCCCGGCGGTCAGCAGGTGGTCGCTGCACCCGTACAGCGGGCGCACGGCCACCACGTGCTTCAGGCCGAGGGCGGACCGGGCGAGGAGGACCGCGCTGAGCGCGGCCATGCCGCTGGCGAACGCGACCGCCGCCTCGGCGCCCTCCAGCCGGGCGAGCGCGGTCTCGAAGCGGGCGACGGTCGGGTTGCCGAGGCGGCCGTAGACGGGCGGGCCGTCGAGCGCGGCGCCGTCGCCCGCGAAGGCGTCGATGCGGGCGGCCTCGGCCCGGCTGTCGTAGGAGGGGTAGGTGGTGGACAGATCGATCGGCGGGGCGTGCAGTCCCTGCCGGGCGAGATCCTCGCGGCCGGCGTGCACGGCCTCGGTGGCCAGTGCTCGGGAGGCGGTGCGTACGTCGTCGTACGCGGACGTGCGCGCAGAGTCCAGGGGCTTGTCCATGACGGAAGGGTGAACAGCGGCCGGACAGGCGGCGGAGAACTCCGTGTTACGTTCGGCGCATGGGCGCATCCGTCGTACTGGATCCGGTGGACCTCCATCTGCTGCGGCTGTTGCAGAACGACGCCCGGCTCACGTACCGCGATCTCGCCGCGCAGGTCGGGGTGGCCGCGTCGACCTGTCTGGACCGGGTGGCCCGGCTGCGCCGCTCGGGCGTGATCCTCGGCCACGCGCTGCGGCTCGATCCGGCCGCGCTGGGGCGTGGCCTTCAGGCGCTGCTGTCGGTGCAGGTCCGCCCGCACCGGCGGGAACTGGTGGGACCGTTCGTGGAGCGGATCCGGGCGCTGCCGGAGTCGCGGACGGTGTTCCATCTGACCGGCCCGGACGACTATCTGGTGCACGTCGCCGTGGCCGACATGGCGGATCTCCAGCGTCTGGTCCTGGACGAGTTCACGGCGCGGCGCGAGGTGGCGCGGGTGGAGACGCGGCTCATCTTCCAGCAGTGGGACTGCGGGCCGCTGCTGCCGCCGGGCGCGGTCCCGGGACCGCCCTCGCCCCGGCCGGAGTGAGGCGCCCGGAACCGGACGGCGGCCGGCCCGGAAACCGGGCTGACGCGACCCGCCTCCGCGTACCAGGATGGTCCGCATGTCAGACACAATGAGTCCGCTGCCCCGGCAGGTCGCCGACGCCTACGTCGACGATCTCATCGCCCTCGACCCGATCACCGGTACCTACCTGGGGGTGAAGGAGAGTTCGGGCAGGCTGCCCGACGCCTCGCCCGCGGGCCAGAAGGCCCTGGCGGAGCTGGCCCGCACGACGCTGGCCCGGCTCGACGAGGCCGAACGCCTTCCCGGCGCGGACAGCGGCATCGAGCGCCGGTGCGCCCGCCTGCTGCGCGAGCGGCTCACCGCGGAGCTGGCCGTGCACGACGCCGGCGAGGGCCTGCGCGCGGTGAGCAACATCCACAGCCCGGTGCACTCGATCCGCGAGGTCTTCACGCTCACGCCGACCGACACGGAGGAGGACTGGGCGGCGGTCGCCGAGCGGCTGCGCGCCGTGCCGGACTCGCTGCGCGGCTACCGGGAGTCGCTGGCCCTCGGTCTGGAGCGCGCACTCCACGCCGGCCCGCGGCCCACGGCGACGTTCGTGGAGCAGCTCACCGCGTGGTCGGGGAGCGACGGCCGGGAGCGCGGCTGGTTCGAGGAGTTCGCGAGCGCCGGTCCCGACGCCCTGCGCGCCGAACTGGACGCGGCGGCCGGCGCGGCGACGGCGGCCCTCGTCGAACTGCGCGACTGGATGCGCGACGTGTACGCGCCCGCCGTCGAGGGCTCCCCGGACACGGTGGGCCGCGAGCGCTACGCCCGCTTCTCCCGCTACTTCAACGGCACCGACCTGGACCTGGACGAGGCGTACGCCTACGGCTGGGCGGAGTTCCACCGGCTGCTGGGCGAGATGGAGCAGGAAGCCGAGAAGGTGCTGCCCGGCGCCGAGACCCCGTGGACGGCGCTCGCGCACCTGGACCGGGAGGGCGCCCATATCGAGGGCGTGGACGAGGTCCGCGACTGGCTTCAGGCCCTGATGGACGAGGCGATCGACGCGCTGGACGGCGCCCACTTCGAACTCGCCGAGCGGGTGCGCCGGGTGGAGTCGCGCATCGCACCGCCCGGCGGCGCCGCGGCCCCCTACTACTCGGCGCCGTCCCCGGACTTCTCCCGGCCCGGCCGCACCTGGCTGCCCACCATGGGACGTACCCGCTTCCCGGTGTACGACCTGGTGTCGACCTGGTACCACGAGGGCGTGCCCGGCCACCATCTCCAGCTCGCCCAGTGGGCGCACGTCGCGCAGGACCTCTCGCGCTATCAGGCGACGGTGGGCATCGTCAGCGCCAACGCGGAGGGCTGGGCCCTGTACGCGGAGCGGCTGATGGACGAACTCGGCTTCCTCACCGACCCGGAGCGGCGGCTGGGCTATCTGGACGCGCAGATGATGCGCGCCGCCCGCGTCATCGTCGACATCGGCATGCACCTGGAGCTGGAGATCCCGGCGGACTCGCCGTTCCATCCCGGTGAGCGGTGGACGCCGGAGCTGGCTCAGGAGTTCTTCGGCGCGCACAGCAGCCGGCCGCGGGACTTCGTGGAGAGCGAGCTGGTGCGCTACCTGTCGATGCCCGGCCAGGCGATCGGCTACAAACTGGGCGAACGCGCCTGGCTGCTCGGCCGGGAGAACGCCGCGAAGCGGCACGGCGACGCGTTCGACGCGAAGTCCTGGCACATGGCGGCCCTGTCCCAGGGTTCGCTGGGCCTGGACGACCTGGTGGACGAGCTGTCCCGGCTCTGACCCCCGCACGCGGCCCGGCCGCGGCGGCCGGTCAGCCGCCGCGGCCGGGCCGCCGCTCCCGCCGCGGTCCGCACCCGCGGTCGTCGCCCTCGGCCGGCCCCGTCAGCGGGTCGGCGGCGCGGCGTGCGCCGCCCCGCCGGGTCCCGGTCAGCCGTCGCCGCGCTGGCGGACCGAGGACCCCGCTCTGCCCTTCACGACCTCCAGTTGCGCGTGCACCCGCCGCCGCAGGTCGGCGACGTGGCTGACGATGCCGACGCTGCGGTCGCGTTCGCGCAGCGAGTCGAGCACGTCCAGCACCTCGTCGAGGGTCTGGTCGTCCAGGCTGCCGAAGCCCTCGTCGATGAAGAGGGTGTCCAGGCGGACCCCGCCGGCCTCGTCGGTGACGACGTCCGCGAGGCCCAGCGCGAGCGCGAGGGAGGCGAAGAACGTCTCGCCGCCCGACAGGGTCGCGGTGTCCCGCTCGCGCCCGGTCCAGGCGTCGACGACGTGCAGTCCCAGGCCGCTGCGGCCGCGTCCAGTCCGGTCGTCGGAGTGCACCAGGGTGTAGCGGCCCGAGGACATCCGCGCCAGCCGTGCGGTCGCGGCGGCGGCCACCTGTTCGAGCCGGGCGGCCAGGACGTAGGACTCCAGGCGCATCCGGCGTTCGTTGTCGGCCGAGGTGCCCGCGGTGAGCGCGGCGAGCCGCGCCACCCGGTCGTGCTCCGCGCGCAGCGGCGCCAGGCGCCGTACGCCGTCGGCCGCGCGGGCGGAGAGCCGGTCGAGTTCGACGCAGCGGCGGGCGGCCGCGTCCCGCTCGGAGGCCGCCTCCCGCAGCCGCCTGCCCGCGGCGTCCGCGGCGGCCTGCGCCGTCGCGGGGTCGGCGGCAGGCTGCCGGGCGGCGGCCGCTGCGTCGGCTTCGGCGAGGAGTGCGCGCACCGCGGCCTCCTCGGTGTGCCAGGCGTCCAGGCGGTGCTGGAGCGCGCGGTGGGCGGTGTCGTCGAGCAGTGCGCCCACGGCGTCCTGCGGGGTGTCGAAACCGGCCCGGAAGGCGGCCTCGGCGAGCCGCCCGTCGGCCTCCTTGAGGCGTGCGGCGCTCTGTTCGGCGGCGCGCGCGGCCTCGGCGGCCTCGGTGAGGAGCGCCGCCTGCCGCTCCAGTTCGCCGGCGCGCTCGGCGACGCCGGCGGCGGTCCCCCGAGCCGCGGACAGCTCGGCCTCCAGGTCCGTCTTCTCGCGGTCCAGGTCCTCCCGGCGGCTGAGGCGCGCGGCCGAGCGGACCTCGGCCCGGCGGCGGTCGGCGAGCCGCCGCTCGCGCTCCTGCTCCAGCCCGCGCAGCTCCTCCTGGGCCGGGTGCAGCGCGGCGCCCTCCCGGCGGGCGCGCGCGACCTGGCCCTCCAGCTCCTCGTCCGCCGCGCCGAGCCGTTCGGCGGGGTCGTCGCCGGCCTCCGCGGCGGCCGCGGCCAGCCGCTCGCGCAGGGCGCCGACCCGGCGCTCGTCGTCGGCACGCCGCTCCTCGGCCCTCTGGTGGGCCGCGAGGGCCGCCTCCTCCACCGCGCGGTCCACGTGCCCGGTGACCTTCCGTGCGGGCGCCGGGTGCTCGGTGGCGCCGCAGACGGCGCAAGGCTCGCCGTCTGCGAGGTGCGCGGCGAGTTCGGCGGCGATGCCGTTCAGCCGCTGCTCCTTCAGGCCGAGCCAGTCGTCCCGGGCCCGTACGGCGTCTTCGGCGGACTCCAGGGCCCGCCGCCGCGCCTGCGCGGTCTCCTCGGCCAGCCGGTCGCGCAGCCGGGCCGCGGCGAGCCGGGCCTTGGCCGCCTCGCGGCGCACGGCGAGCTGCTCGGCCCGTACGGCGGCCTCGCGCGCCGCCTCCACGCGCGCCTCAAGGCCCGCGCGGCGGGTCTCCCACTGGGCGAGCCAGCTCTCGGCCTCCCGGAGCGCGTCCTCGTCGGCGCGCTCCTGACGGTCGGCGTCGGCGCGTTCTGCGAGGAGGGCGGTGAGGCGCCGCTCGGCGCGGCGGGCCGAGGACAGTCCGCCCAGTTCCTCGGCGGCCCGGCGGGCGGCGGCGGCCAGTCCGGCCGCTCCGGCGTCGGCCAGGCGCGCGGGCAGCGACGTCCGGGCCCGCCCCTCCGCGTCGGCCGCGCGCCGGTGGGCGGCCTCGGCGGCGTCCCGCAGCTCTGCCGCGGGTGCCACGTTCTCGGCCTTGCGGCCGCGCTCCATCCGGGTGCGGGCCGCCCGGTGCTCTGCGGCGCGCTCCTCCAGGCGTGCGGCGCGCTCGCTGCCCTCGGTGAACCGCCGCTGGAGCCGGGCCAGTTCGCGTGTCTCGAGCACGGCACGCTCGGCGGCGCCCTGGGCCTGCTCGGCGGCGGTGAGCCGGCAGTGGGCGACGGCGAGCTGTTCCCGGGCGGTGCTGCGGGCGACGGCGGCCGCGGTCAGCACGGCGTCGGCGAGACCGGGTTCGCCGGGCGCCAGCTCCGGCGGTCGCATGGCGCCGCCCGCCGCCTGCTGCATGCGGTGCGCGTCGGCCAGCAGCGCGGCGTCGCCCTCGCGCACCCGGGCCTCGGCGGCGCGGCGGCGCTCGGCGAGGCGCTTCTCGGCGTCCGCGAAGCGCTGGGTGTCGAACAGGCGGCCCAGCAGCTTGCCGCGGGCCTCGGCGTCGGCGCGCAGGAAGCGCGCGAAGTCGCCCTGCGGCAGCAGCACGACCTGGCAGAACTGCTCGCGGCTCATGCCGAGCAGGTGGCCGATCTCCTCGCCGATCTCCTGGTGGGAGCGGCTGAGGTCCTTCCAGGCGCCCGCGGCCGCGTCGTACTCGCGCAGCCTGCTCTGCGCCTTCTCCACCGTGGTGCCGGTCCCGCGCCGTTTCGGGCGCTCCCACGGCGGGCGGCGGGTCAGCTCCAGGCGCCGCCCGGCCACGGTGAGGTCGAGGGCGACCTCGGTGGGCGCGTCCGGGGCGGCGTGGTCGCTGCGCAGGCTCATCCCCTGGCCGCTCTGCCGGGCGCCGGGCACGGAGCCGTACAGGGCGTAGCACACGGCGTCGAGGACGGAGGTCTTGCCGGCGCCGGTCGGCCCGTGCAGCAGGAACAGTCCGGCCGCCGACAGGGCGTCGAAGTCGACGCTCTGGGAGCCGCCGAAGGGGCCGAAGGCGGTGACGTCGAGCCGGTGCAGCCTCACCGTGCGGTCTCCCGGAGTGCCGTGTCGGCGCGTACCCCGTCGAACGCCTCGCGCAGCACGGCCTGTTCGCGCGCGTCGGGGCCCGCGCCGCGCACATGGGCGACGAAGTCCTCGGCTATCTGCTCGTCGCTGCGGCCCGCGAGCCGGCGGGCGTAGGAGACGTCGGGGCCGTCCGGGGCGCGTTCGGGGTCGAAGAGGAGGCTGAGGGTGTGCGGGAAGCGCGCGGTGAGGCGGGCCATCGGGTCGGCGGGGCGGACCGGGTCGGTGAGCGTGGCCTCGACCCAGGCGTCCTCGTGGCGGTCGAGGGCGGGGTCGGCGAGCAGATCCTCCAGGGCGCCGCGGATCCGGGCCAGGGCGCGCGGGACCGGGCAGTCGATCCGCTCGGCTGTCACCGCAGCGTCGGCGCCGAGGTCGACGAGCCACATGCTCTTGCGGTGCCCGGCCTCGGAGAAGGAGTACGGCAGCGGGGAGCCGGAGTAGCGCACGCGGTCGGTGAGGGTCTGGCAGCCGTGCAGGTGTCCGAGGGCTGTGTAGTCGGCGCCGTCGAAGACGCCCGCGGGGACGGCGGCGACCCCGCCGACGGTGATGTCCCGCTCGCTGTCGCTGGCCTCGCCGCCGGTGACGAAGGCGTGCGCGAGGACGACGCAGCGGGTGCCGGGAGCACGGGCGGCCAGGTCGGCGCGGACCCGGTCCATGGCGGCGGCGAGCACCGCTTCGTGGGCCGCCTTGTCGACCGCGAACTCGTCCTTGACGAGGGCCGGTTCGAGGTAGGGCAGGCCGTAGAAGGCGACGTCGCCGTGGGCGTCGGACAGCACCACCGGGACGCCGCACGCGGCCGGCTCGGTGCGCAGATGGATGCCCGCGCGGTCGATCAGCCCGGCGCCGACGCCGAGGCGGCGGGCGGAGTCGTGGTTGCCGGAGATCATCACGGTGGGCACGCCGAGCGCGGCGAGGCGGTGCAGGGCGTCGTCGAACAGCTCGACGGCGGCCAGCGGCGGCACCGCGCGGTCGTAGACGTCTCCGGAGACGACCACCGCGTCCACCTGCCGCTCGCGCACGGTGGCGATCAGGTGCGCGATGAAGTCCGCCTGGGCGCCGAGCATGCCGACCCGGTGGAAGGACCGCCCCAGATGCCAGTCGGAGGTGTGCAGCAGTCTCACGAATCCGCTCCGGCCCGCACGCTTGCCCTCTTCTCCCGCTCGCTCCCGCTGTCCCCGCTCGTCCGCCGTGCCCCGCGGGCCGTCTGAGGCCGCGCGGACCCCGCGACGAGCAGCCACCACGCTAACGCCTCTCCGCACCCGCTCAGCACCGAACGGGTCAGCAGACGCCGACCGCGCGGCCCGCGGCGGCCGGACGCCGCCGGTCAGGCGCCGCCGGGCGCGCGGACCGCCGCGGCCGGACCGAGCCGGCCAGACGGCGCCGAACGGCACGACGGCCGGACAGCACCTGCCGGACGGCGCCGGCCGGACAGCGCCGGTCAGACGGCGTCGCCGTACGCCTCCCCGCCCACCTCGAAGCCGGCGGCGCCGGAGGTGGCGTCGGCCAGCCAGGCCCGGAAGGCGTCCACGTCGGCGTCCGGCAGCGCGATCTCGATCGTCACCGCCTCGCCGTAGCGCACGTCCCGCACCTCGCGCCCGGCGGCCCTCAGCTCGTTCTGCACCTTGCCGGCCCGCTGGTGGTCGACGGTCACCGTGGCCAGGCGGAAGCGCCGGCGGGTCAGCGTGCCCAGCGCGTCCAGCGCCTCGCCCACGGCGCCGCCGTAGGCGCGGATGAGGCCGCCGGCGCCGAGCTTCACGCCGCCGTAGTAGCGGGTGACCACGGCGACGACATACCGCATGTCCCGGCGCAGCAGCATCTGGAGCATGGGCACACCGGCGGTGCCGCCGGGCTCGCCGTCGTCGCTGGCCCGCTGGACGCCCGCGTCGGCGCCGACGACGTAGGCCCAGCAGTTGTGCGAGGCGTCGGCGTGCTCCTTGCGCACCGCGGCGACGAAGTCCTGGGCCTGCTGCTCGGTGGCCGCCGGGGCGAGGGCGCACAGGAAGCGGGAGCGGTTGACCTCGGTCTCGTGCACGCCCGCGCGGGCCACTGTGCGGTACTCGTCCTGCATCCGGCCACCCTAAGCGGACCCGCCCGGCCCCCGGCCCTGACCTCCGGACCCTCGCCCGACCCGGGACCCTCGCTCGGCCCCGGCCCCTCGCCCGGCCCGGCCTCCCGGTCTGGGAATCGGCGGGCGCGGCATGCTGTTGCCCGGTCGGCGGTGCTTCCCCCGACACGAGGAGAACCTGTGGTGTACGGCGACGCGGCGACGGTCCGCAAGATCCTGACCGGGCTCGGTGACACCTGGGCCGTGGTGGGCCTCTCCGACAACCGCGAGCGCGCCGCGTACGGCGTGGCGCGGGTGCTTCAGCGGTTCGGCAAGCGGATCGTCCCGGTCCATCCCAAGGCGGAGACGGTGCACGGCGAGCAGGGTTACGCCTCCCTCGCGGACGTCCCGTTCCCCGTGGACGTGGTCGACGTGTTCGTGAACGGCGACCTGGCGGGCGCGGTCGCCGACGAGGCGGTGGCGAAGGGGGCCGCCGCGGTGTGGTTCCAGCTCGGCGTCGTCGACGAGGCCGCCTATGCCCGGACCCGGGCCGCGGGACTCGCCATGGTCATGGACCGCTGCCCGGCCATCGAAATCCCGCGTCTCGACTAGCCTGTGTCACCTCTTACCAGAAATCCGAAACTGAATAGTTATATTCCTAGGGCCTAGTTGACCTGCACAAAGCATCTCGGGTCAAAAATCCGTAAAGGGAATCTCTATAGGCGTCAAAATCGCCCGGACGGCCTTTTGCCGAAGCGGTTCGCATTCCTACTGTGGGCCGCCATCGGCCCTGTACCGATGCAGCGAACAGAACGAGAGGCCCCCGCGACATGGTGAAACTCGACCAAGCGACTCCCGGCGCCCCCGGGAAAACGACCGGCCTGCGGCGCGACGTCGGTCTGATCGGCCTGATGTGGGCCTCGGTCGGTTCCATCATCGGCTCCGGATGGCTGTACGGCGCGCAGAAGGCCGTCGTGATGGCGGGTCCGGCGGCGATCATCTCCTGGCTGATCGGCACCGTGGCGATCGTGCTGCTGGCCCTCGTGCACGCCGAGCTGGGCGGCATGTTCCCGGTGGCGGGCGGCACCGCCCGTTACCCGCACTACGCCTTCGGCGGGTTCGCGGGCATGTCCTTCGGCTGGTTCTCCTGGCTCCAGGCGGCGACCGTGGCCCCCATCGAGGTGGAGGCCATGATCGGCTACGCCGGTCACTGGCAGTTCGCCAAGGGCTTCCAGGACGCCGACGGCACGCTGACGACCAGCGGCCTCATCGTGGCCCTGGTGCTGATGGCCGTCTTCGTCGCGGTCAACTTCCTGGGCGTGCGGGTGCTGGCGCACACCAACAGCGCGGCCACCTGGTGGAAGATCGCCGTGCCGCTGGCCACGATCTTCATCATCGCCATCGGCAACTTCCACCCGCACAACTTCACCGCCCACGGCTTCGCCCCGTTCGGCGCCAAGGGCGTGCTCGGCGCCATCAGCTCCAGCGGCATCATCTTCGCCCTGCTGGGCTTCGAGCAGGCGATCCAGCTCGCCGGCGAGAGCCGTAACCCCAAGCGCGACCTGCCCCGCGCGACCCTCGGCTCGGTCGCCATCGGCGCGACGATCTACGTGCTGCTCCAGGTCGTGTTCATCGGCGCGCTGCCGCTGAGCTCCTTCGCGCACGGCTGGGCCAAGCTCGACTTCCCCGGCATCAGCGGCCCCTGGGCGGGCCTCGCGACCCTGGTGGGCCTCGGCTGGCTCAGCGTGATCCTCTACATCGACGCCGTGATCTCCCCCGGCGGCACCGGCCTGATCTACACCACCGCCACCTCGCGCGTCTCCTACGGCCTGGCCAAGAACGGCTACGCGCCCAAGCTCTTCGAGCAGACCGACGCGCGGGGCGTGCCGTGGTTCGGCCTCATCATCTCCTTCGTCACCGGCGCGGTCTGCTTCCTGCCCTTCCCGAGCTGGCAGGAACTGGTCGGCTTCATCACCTCCGCGAGCGTGCTGATGTACGCGGGAGCGCCGCTGGCCTACGGCGTGTTCGCCGACCGGCTGCCGGAGCGCGAGCGGCCCTACCGCCTGCCCGCCGGCAAGGTGCTCTCCCCGCTGTCCTTCGTCGTCGCCAACCTGATCATCTACTGGGCCGGCTGGGACACCCTGTGGCGCCTCGGCGTGGCGATCGTCCTCGGCTACCTGCTGCTGGGCGGCTACGCCTACTACGCCACGCGCAAGGGCCTGCCCGACGCGCCCCGGATGAACTTCCGCGCCGCCCAGTGGCTGCCGGTCTACCTGCTGGGCATGGGCCTGATCTCCTGGCAGGGCGGCTTCGGCGGCCAGGCCCACATCGCCCTGTGGTGGGACATGCTCATCGTCGCGGCCTTCTCGGTCGGCATCTACTACTGGGCCAAGGCCAGCGCGGCCGGGCCCGAGGAGATCGAGCGCAGCATCGAAGAGGTCGTCGTCACCGACGCGCCCGCGCACTGACCTGATTCCGCAGTTGCCGACGGTGTCCCGCAGGCGCGACCGCTCCCCCGGTCGCGCCTGACGGGACACCGTCATAATGCGCGGGTGACGCACCTCGCCCGGGGCGACGGGATCGGGCTGGCGCGACACTCGGCGAAGGCCCTGCGCGGGGTGGGAGTACCAGGAGTTCTCCCAGCGGCTCTCCGACGTCTGCCACGGCACGTCCGCGGGCGACTCCTACCGCGCGGGCACGACGCTGGCCCGGTGCGCCGCCTGTTCGCCTCCCCCGCCGCCGCGGCCGCCTTCGCGGAGCAGTGCCCGGGAACGGCCGCGTACGGCTGACAGACCGCCGCGCCGGGGATCGGTGGGCCGGGGACCGGTGGGCCGGGGACCGGGGATCGGGGGGCATGACGCTGGCCGACGGCTGACAGCGGGAAGGCGCCTCCCCACCGGGCCAGCCAGCCCCGTCAGTGCACGGGCGGCACCGACACCGCCATCACCATCTCCATGGGCACAGCGCCGTCGTTGGCGTAGGTGTGCGGGACGTCGGCCTCGAAGGACGCGCTCGCCCCTTCGGGCACCCGGTGCCGCACGCCGTCGACGGTCAGGGTCAGCTCGCCCGCCCTGACGTGGACCAGCTCGACCGTGCCCGCCGGATGCGGATCGGAGGGGCTGCCCTCGCCCGGCGCCAGGCGCCAGTCCCACATCTCCAGCGGGCCGGGCGCCTCGACCCCGGCCAGCAGCCGGTTGTAGCTGCCCGCGTCGGTGTGCCAGAGCCGTACCGCCTGCTCGGCGGGGACGACGCGGACCTTCGGGCCCTGTGCGTAGTCGAGCAGGGTGGTGACGCTGATCCCGAGGGCGTCGCCTACCTTGACGACGGTGCCGAGACTCGGGTTGGTGCGGGCCTGCTCGATCTGGATGAGCATGCCGCGGCTGACCCCGGCCCGAGCGGCGAGGACGTCCAGGGTGAAACCGCGCTCGGTGCGCCAGCGCTTGACGTTGCGCGCGAGGGACTGGGTCAGCAGGTCGAGATCCGCCACATTCCGTCCAATATCGTGGATGCGCGAGTTCGCTTGACTGAACTTCAAGGGTTGCACCCGATCGTTCGTCGAACTGTACTGCGAGGCGTCCATGACGACGTTCTGCGCCCCGTGACAGCGTTCCTCCGCAGCCGTTGCGGGGGCCCGCGTGAGCGAGCGCACCGGGCATGGCAGCATGCAGAGCATGAGCACGAAGACCGTCGCCGAGAAGCTGCGCATCACCGCGGGTGCGCGCCTGTGGATCTGGGACCCCGCCCACCTGAGTCTGGTCACCGGTCTCCCGCAGGACGTGGACACGGACGCCGGGCCCGGCGAGGCGGACGTGACGCTCGCGTTCGTCGAGGACGCGGCAGCCCTGCACCGTTGCCTGAGCGAGCACGGCGACGCGCTCCGCCAGGCCCCGGTCAACTGGATCGCCTACCCGAAGGGCAACCGGGCCGACATCAACCGCGACACCTTGGCGCGCATCGCCGGCGACTACGGCCTCCGCCCCAACGCCCAGGTCGCGGTCGACGAGCGATGGTCGGCGCTGCGGCTCCGGGCGCTGCGGCCGGGAGAGGCGCCCGTCGAGCCGGGGGCGGCCCGGTAGCAGGACCGCCGCTCAGCCCTCTGACAGGCGTCGACCCGCCGGGCGAAGAGCCGGCCCACGCCGAGGGAATGCCTCTTCAGTCCGGTGCACCGGAGAGCTTCACCGGCTCGCGACGCCCGGCACGCCTTTCCGGTGACAGCACTCGCTAGGCCGTGTCGGACACGGCCCGTCCCTCCGCTTCCCGTTCTGCCGGGTGGGGTGCGGCGAGGGCGGCCGCCGCCTCCTCGTCCAGGTCCGCCAGCGCGCGCAGTTGCTCCGGGGTGACGCCGTCCGGGACCGGCCTCGGCGCCGGTGTCCGCAGCGGCGGCTGCCAGCCCTCGTCCGGCGTCCAGCGGCGCACCACGCGGGCCGGCGCCCCGGCGACGACCGCGTGGTCGGGCACCTCGCCGCGGACCACCGCGCCCGCCGCGACCACCGCGTTCCTGCCGATCCGCGCACCGGGCAGGATCACCGCGCCGGTGCCGATCCAGCAGCCGGGTCCGATGTCCACCGGTTCCATCCGCGGCCACTGCTTGCCGACGGGCTGGTGCGGGTCGTCGTAGGAGTGGTTGGTGGAGGTGACGTAGACGTACGGGCCGAAGTAGCAGTCGCTGCCGATGGTGACCGAGGTGTCCGCGATGACGTGGCTGCCGCGGCCGAGGACCACGCCGTCGCCGATGCGCAGGATCGGGTCGGGGCCGAGGTCCAGGTCGGGCATCAGGCCGGCGGTCAGCGTGACCTGCTCGGCAATGATGCAGTAGGCGCCGAGGTGGATCCAGGGCTCGCCGAAGACCGTGCCGAGCGGGAAGGCCAGCCGGGTGCCCGCGCCGATCGCGCCGAAGCGGAGCCGCCCGGGACGCTCCGCCGAGACGGAGCCCGCGCGCCGCACCCAGGCCCAGCCCGCGTGGACGGCGCGCTGCGCGAGGCGTCGCCGCCATGAGGAGAAGGCGTTCCGGGGCTTGGGCACCCGCTCACCGTACTCAGGCCGGGCCCGGCCCCAGGAGGCGGAGCGCTGTGATCTTCGCCCCACCGCATGCCGTACGGTTCCCGGGACACGGCGCCCCGCGGCGCGCGGCAGGCGGACGAAGAGCAGAAGAAGAGCAGGGAAAGGCGGGACGAGGATGACGCACAGGGCGCTCATCACGGGCATCGGCGGGCGGGAGCCGCAGGTGGACGAGGGGGCGTTCGTGGCGCCCACGGCCACGGTGATCGGCGACGTGGCGCTCGCCGCGGGCGCGAGCGTCTGGTACGGCGCGGTGCTGCGCGGCGACGTGGAGCGGATCGCCGTCGGCGCGAGCAGCAACGTCCAGGACAACTGCACGCTGCACGCCGACCCCGGCTTCCCGGTGACCGTGGGCGAGCGCGTCTCCATCGGGCACAACGCCGTGGTGCACGGCGCGACCGTGGAGGACGACTGCCTGATCGGCATGGGCGCGACGGTGCTCAACGGCGCGGTGATCGGCGCCGGCTCCCTGGTCGCCGCCCAGGCGCTGGTGCCGCAGGGCATGCGGGTGCCGCCGGGCTCCCTCGTCGCGGGCGTGCCCGCCAAGGTCAGGCGGGAGCTGACGGAGGAGGAGCGCCAGGGCCTGACGCTCAACAGCGCGCTGTACGCGGACCTGGCGCAGGCGCATCGGGACGTGCACGCGTAGCGGTCCTGGGGCGGTGTCCCTCGGCGCCCGGGGCGCGTCGGCGGGAGGGCCGTACGCGGGGCGGGGCGTTGGAGGGAGGAGGGGCGGGCGCGACCGTGCCCGTCAGCCGGGCGGGAGGGCGTCGCCCCAGGCGGTCACTCGCCCGCCGCGACCGGCGCCGGTTCGTCGGTTTCCGCGCGGTCGGCGCCGTGGCTCTTGCGCGTCTTGCGCCGCAGCACCAGCATCGAGGCCAGCCCGATGAGCACGGCCACCGCCAGGCCGAGCCAGGAGAACTTCTTCAGCCAGGACTCGGCGACCACGCCGACGTAGTAGATGACGGCCGTCGTGCCGCCCGCCCAGCAGACGCCGCCGAGCACGTTGGCGACGAGGAACTTCCAGTACGGCATGCGCAGCACGCCCGCGAGCGGACCGGCGAAGATGCGCAGCAGGGCGACGAAGCGCCCGGCGAAGACCGCCCACATGCCCCACTTCTCGAAGGACCGCTCGGCCGTGGCCACCTGTCCCTCGCCGAAGTGCCGGGGGAACCTGGCGCCGAGCCAGGCGAGCAGCGGTCGGCCGCCCTTGCGCCCGATGGCGTAGCCGATCGAGTCGCCGAGGACCGCGCCCGCGGTGGCGCACGCGCCGAGCACGACGGGGTTGACGGCGCTGCCGTGCTGCGCGGACATCAGGGCCGCCGAGACCAGGATGATCTCGCCGGGCAACGGGATGCCCAGACTCTCCAGGCCGATGACGAGGGCCACGACGGCGTAGACGGCCGCCGCGGGTACCGTGTCGAGCCACTCCTGGACGTGCACCGCCGGTTCCTCCCGTTTAGCGTCCGCGTGTCGGGGGCGCCGCGAGAAGCGCCGCGCCTCCCCCTCGGGCAGCCTACCTTTTCGCTGCGGAGAGCCGGGGTGACGCGGATCGGCCGGGGCGCGGGGGGCCCGGGGGTTCGGAGCCCGCTGCCGACGGCGACCGGCCAGCCAGCCAGCCAGCCAGCCAGCCAGCCAGCCAGGGGCCACATACACGCGTGCGCGCTGACTGACACCGACGCCCGGTTCGTCACCGACCCGTTCGCCGGGGCCGCACGCGCGGGCGCGCCAGGGTGCAGCCGGTTCCGCGCGTGCGGCGGCGCGGACCGGCACCAGCACCAGCACCAGCACCAGCACCAGCACCAGCACCGACAGAGGCGCTCAGCCGTTGGGGCGCAGCGTCCAGAGGACTTCCATCTCGGTGGTGACGGCGCCGTCCTCGCGCTGGATCCGCACGGCCACCGGGAACTCGGGGCGCTGACCCGCGTCGAGTTCGGCCACCACCTCGGCGACGGGCCGCCCGAGCGTCGCCGTCGCCTTGACCGGGCCGAGGGCGATCTTCTTGAACGCGATCGTGGCGTTCACCGGCAGCGGCACGGCCCGGGAGAGCTGGTCGCCGAAGGCGGCGAGGACGATCGCCCCGCTCGCGGACTCGCCGAGGGTGAACATCGCTCCGGCGTGCGGGCCGCCGACGTGGTTGCGGTACTCCTCCTGGTCCGGCAGGGACAGCACCGCCCGTTCCGGGGTGGTCTCCAGGTACTCCAGGTTCAGGGTGCGCACCATCGGCACCGTGGCGGCGAGCAACTCGCCGATCGACATCTGGTCTGCGCTCATGACCGTCATGTTACTCACGGGTAGATGCCGCTGACCAGACGTCTCCGACCCTGCCGCGCCACGCGGGGTCTTTCTGGTACGTCCCTGACAAGAGCCGGTGACCGAATCGTGTCCCCGACGCCCTAGGGTTATGGGCCATGTGGCCAGGAGAGCAGCCGCCCGGGGGCGAGCAGAACCCGCAGGAAAACCCGTATCAGCAGCCGGGGCGCCAGCAGCCGAATCCGTATCAGCAGCCCGGCTACCAGCAGCCCAATCCCTACGCGCAGCAGCCGCAGCAGGGGCAGCAGCCGTACTGGGGCGCTCCCACGACCCCGCTGGGCGCGCCGCAGCCGCCCGGCGGCAAGGGCGGCGGCGACCGCACCAAGCTGGTGGCGATCATCGCCGCGACGGCCGTGGTGGCAGCCGCCGGCGTGACCGGGTTCCTGGTCCTGGGCGGCGGCAAGGGCGACAAGGCGAACGGCGGGATCGACGGCAAGGCGAGCGGCGCCGCGTCGCCGTCGGCGGCTTCCGCGGATCCGACCGCCTCCGCGGGGGCGGGAGGGGACGACCCGCGCGGCACGGAGACCGAGAAGCCGACGGTCCCGGGCTGGAAGGTCGTCGTCAACCCCAAGCACGGCACCGCGTTCGACGTGCCCGCGGACTGGGAGGTCGACTCGCCCGGCGTGCTCACGTTCTTCGAGGACGAGAAGAAGGGCGACGGCTCGCCGTACATCGGCTTCTCGGCGCCTGCCTTCCTCCAGAAGAACTGGTGCACCTCCGACGACGACAAGGACGGGACCAAGGAGACCACCTCCCTGGCCGCCGCCGGCACCAAGGGCGAGAACGGCGGCAAGGACACCGCGAGCATCGCGCGCGGGGACGCCGCCTCGTTCGCCTTCGGCGGGTACACCGACCAGAAGGACGCCTCCAAGAAGTACCTGAAGATCGGCAAGCCCCAGCCCTTCACGACGAAGTCCGGGGTGCAGGGCAGCGTCGCCACCGCCTACACGACGGGCGTGCCGAAGAGGCACAAGTGCGACAGCGACGGCAAGGCGGTCAGCTTCGCCTTCAAGGACTCGCAGGGCGACTTCGTCTCCTGGACCCTCTACGGCGCCAAGGGCGTCAAGGACGAGTTCTCCGACGCGACCGTGCGGAAGATCCTCAGCACCGTCCGGCTGCACGGCGACCCCACCGACTGACCCGCCCGAGGCGGGGCGGCGGACCGGGGTTCAGCCGATCCGGAACGCCCCGCCCGGCGGCTCGGGCGACGGCACGGCGTCCTCCTCCGCCACCGGGGAGGCCGCGCCGGTGAACACGCGCAGCGCGGCGCCGTGCTCCACCCGGGCGGGAAAGACGTCGGCGGCGGTGAGCCGGGCCAGTGCCGCCGTGTCGACGGGGCGGTGCGCGGCGACCAGCACCGCGTTGCCGAAGCGCCGCCCGCGCAGCACCGCCGGCTCTGCGATCACCGCCAGCTCCTCGAACACCGCGGAGAAGGTGGCGAGCTGGGAGCGCAGGAAGGCGAAGGGCGCGGCGTCGGCGAGGTTGGCGAGGTAGACGCCGTCGGGGCGCAGCACGCGCTCGGCCGCGCGGGCGTAGGCGAGCGTGGTGAGATGGGCCGGGACGCGGGAGCCGCCGAAGACGTCCGCGACCAACGCGTCGGCGCTGTCGGCGGGGGCGCGCTCCAGCCAGGCGCGGGCGTCGGCGGTGTGCAGCGCGATCCCGCTGCCCCGGGGCAGCGGCAGGCAGTCCGCGACCAGCTCCCCCAGACCCCGGTCGGCCTCCACGACCTGCTGCCGCGAGCCCGGCCGGGTGGCGGCCACGTAACGGGGCAGGGTGAGCGCGCCCCCGCCCAGGTGCAGCACGTCCAGCGGACGGCCGGGTGCGGCCAGCGTGTCCAGCACGTGCCCGAGGCGGCGCGCGTACTCGAACTCCAGGTGCGTGGGGTCGTCGAGGTCGACGTAGGACTGCGGCGCCCCGTTCACCGTCAGCAGCCAGGCTCGCGCCCGGTCGACGTCGGGCATCAGCTTGGCGGTCCCGTGATCCACCGTACGGGTCACGGGTATCGGCTCGGTCACCGGTCCATTGTGCCGTCCCTCCCCTCTCCGCTTCCGCCGCCGGGGGGCGCCGGGGACACGAGCTCTGCGGCGATCAGACAGGCGCGTCAGTTAAGGTCGCGGAATGCTCGATGCCACCACCCGTCCTGGGGGCACCGCCACGGCCTGTCCCCCGGCCGCCGCCGAGGAGCCCGCGCCCGCCGTCCGCACGGCCGCGCCGGTCCGGTCCGCCTTCTCCGCCCGCTGCGTGCGCGTACTGCTCTCTCCCTGGTCGCGTCTGTCGCTGCTGCTCGTCCTGCTCGCCGCGGCCGGGGCGTGCGTGCTGCTGTTCCAGCCGCAGAGACTGCTGACGGACGGCTGGCCGTCGCAGCTCGGCGGGGCCGCCGCGGCGGCCGTGTTCGCGGCGGCGTACGGCCTGTGCACGGTGGCGTTCGTGCCGCGTCCGCTGCTGAACCTCGCCGCGGGCGCCCTGTTCGGCTCGCAGTGGGGCCTCGCGTCGGCGCTGGCCGGAACGGTCCTGGGCGCCGGGGCGGCCTTCGGGCTGGGCCGGGCGCTGGGCCAGGACGCGCTGCGTCCGCTGCTGCGCGGACGGCTGCTGACGGCCGCGGACGGACAGCTCAGCCGGCACGGCTTCCGCTCGATGACGGCGGCCCGCCTCTTCCCCGGGGTGCCGTTCTGGGCGGCGAACTACTGCGCCGCGGTCTCCCGCATGGGCTGGCCGGCGTTCCTGCTCGCGACGGCGCTCGGCTCGGTCCCGAACACCGCCGCCTACGCCGTCGCCGGGGCCCGCGCGGCCGCGCCGACCTCGCCCGCGTTCCTGCTCGCGATGGCGGGCATCGTTCTGCCGGCGCTGGCGGGCGCCGCGGTGGCCTGGCGCAAACGCCATCACCTGCGCGCCCGCTGACGAGGCGTCCGGTCCGGCGCGCGGCCGCCGCCCACTGCTTCTTCCCGCCGGTCGCGCCGGACCGTACCGGCTTCCGGCGCACGCGAGTGGAGGCGGCCTTGGAGAGCGGCGCCGTGCGCCTGGAGACCTGCGCCGCGTGCTGCACCACCGCCCCGCTGTTCCCGGCACTGAGGGCGAGTGTCCGCCGCCGTGATCGCCTTCCGGTCCTGGCACACGGTCCTCGCCCTGGTCATGGCCGGTGTGCCCGCCCCGCGCGGGGCGGCGCCGACAGGCTGAGCGGACGCCTCACCCGCCGGAAACAAGCCGCGATGGCCGACTTCCCCGCCTCCGTGTAGCCGTCCGGTAGCGCAGCGTCAGTGCTTGCCCCTAGGCTTGGGCCATGTCCCCCGATTCCCTGGCCTCTGGTTCCGCGCGGTCCTCCGCCGACCTGAACGAGCAGATCCGTTCGCTCTGGCTGCGTTCCGGCGGATCCCTGTCGTCCCAGGAGCGTGCCGAGTACGAACTGCTGGTGGTCGAGTGGGCCGCCGCCATCCGGTGCGAGGTGATCGAGGCGGCCTGACGAGGCGGCCGGTCCCTTCGCTCCCGGCCGCGGCCCCCTCACAGCACGGCGCCTGCGGAGGACCCACGGCGGCCCTGGTCAGTGGCGGCCGCTCTGCGCTCCTGCGGCGGCCCCTGGTAGGGCAGCGCCGACATCCTGGCCACGTCAACGCTCCGGACGGTTCGCGGCCGCGACAGCTCCCCGACCCCTGACCGGGCTTCAGCGGCCGCCGGACACGCGCAGCACCGCTCCAGAGACGTAGGAGGCGTCCGGAGACAGCAGCCAGGCGACGGCCGCGGCGATCTCCTCGGCCTGGGCCGCCCGCCCCAGCGGCACCGCGGCGGCCATCCGCCGGACCCGGTCCGGATCTCCCATCGCCTCGTGGATGCCCGTGTCGACCAGCCCGGGGGCGACCGCGTTGACGCGGATGCCGTCGGGGCCGAGTTCCTTGGCGAGGCCCACCGTGAAGGCGTCGACGGCCGCCTTGGCAGCCGCGTAGTGCACGTACTCGCCGGGGGCGCCGAGCGTGGCCGCCGCGGACGACACGTTCACGATCGCGCCGTTTCCACGCGGCGCCATGAGCTGGACGGCACGGCGGGAGCACAGCAGGGCGCCGAGCAGGTCGACCTCCACCACGCGGCGCAGGTCGGCGGGGTCGGCGTCGGCGAGGCGACCGAGCGGTCCGGTCACTCCGGCGTTGTTCACCAGTGCCGTGATCGGACCGAGCCGTTTCTCCGCCGTGCCGAACAGGCGGTCCACGTCCGCCTCCACCGAGGTGTCGGCCCGGACGGCGACGCCGCGCGCCCCGGCGGCGACCACGTCGGCTGCGACGGCCTCGGCGGTCTCGGCGTCGTGGACGTAGCCGACCACCACGTCGTGCCCCTCGTCCGCCAGCCGCCGGCACACGGCGGTGCCGATGCCCCGGCCGCCGCCGGTGACGACCGTCACGAGTCGTTTCACGCAGACCTCCACAGCTCGGCCGCACGGCGGCGACCCCCGACCGCCTCGGCGGACCCCACCGTACGCCTCCGGGGTCCGCGACCCGGGCGGCCAGAGGGGGCGCGGCGGCGGGCACGGCGGCCCTTGACGCCAGCGGCACCCGAACACCGAGCAGCACCCTGACACCCGGCTGCCCAGCCGCCCAGCCGCCCAGCCGCCCGCAGGGGTGCCGCCATGCGCACGGCGACTCAGCCCCCGGGCAGGCCCAGTGCCCTGTGACCTGCCGGCGACTGACCTTCCGGGGACGCCTTCACCTCGGCGCCCAGCCGCGCGCCAGCCCGTTCCGGCAGCCCGTGGCGACCGCGAGGGCCGCGCGGCGGCGCGTCCGGAGCGTCCGCGTCTGGAACGGCCTGCGGCGCCCCGGGGGCGGCCGCCGCGGCGAGCGGGCGCCGGGCGCGGCCCGCACACTGGTGTCGTTCCCAGGGGTAACCAGGACGGTGCGCGGGGTAGGAGGCCGCCGTATGAAGACGTTCGGCCGCTGGCTCGCCTCCCCGTGGCGACGCTCGCTGCTCGCCGCCCTCGCGGGGGCCCTGCCCATGCTCGCCTTCCCGGCGCCGTCGCTGTGGTGGTTCGCCTACGTCGCCCTGGTGCCGTGGCTGCTGCTCGCCCGCAGCGCGCCGACCGGGAGGCGGGCCGCGTACGACGGCTGGCTCGGCGGCCTGGGATTCATGCTGGCCGTGCACCACTGGCTGCTGCCCAGCCTGCACGTCTTCACGGTGGTGCTCGCGGCGCTGCTCGGCGCGCTGTGGGCGCCGTGGGGGTGGACGGTGCGGCGGCTTCTGGGCGGGGCGCCGTCGCCGCGGCGCTGCGCTGCGGCCCTGCTCGTGCTGCCCTCGGGCTGGCTCGCGGTCGAACTGGTCCGCTCCTGGCAGGGGCTGGGCGGCCCCTGGGGCATGCTGGGCGCCAGCCAGTGGCAAGTCGCGCCCGCGCTGCGGCTGGCCTCGGTGGGCGGGGTGTGGCTGCTGAGCTTCCTCGTCGTGGCCGTCAACGTCGCGCTCGCCCTGCTCGCCACGGCCCGCGCGACCCGGCGCCCCGCGGCGGCCGGACTCCCCTCGGCGGCCGGGCTCGTCGCGGCGGCCGGGCTGGTCGCCACCGCCGCGGCTGCCTCCGCGGCGTGGGTGTGGGCGCCGCGTCCCACCGTGGACGGCCACGTGCGCATCGCCGTCGTGCAGCCGGGCGTGATCAGCGGGGCCCAGAGCGGACTGCGGCGTTTCGACCGTGAGGAGCGGCTGACCCGCGGCCTGGCCGGGCAGCACGTCGACCTGGCGGTGTGGGGCGAGAGCAGCGTCGGCTACGACCTGGCCGCACGTCCTGACCTCGCCCGGCGGATCGCCGCCCTCTCCCGGGCCGTCGGCGCCGACGTGCTGGTCAACGTGGACGCCCGACGCTCCGACCGGCCCGGGATCTACAAGAGTTCCGTACTGGTCGGCCCCGGCGGCCCGACCGGCGACCGCTACGACAAGATGCGGCTCGTCCCGTTCGGCGAGTACGTCCCGGCCCGTTCGCTGCTCGGCTGGGCGACCTCCGTCGGCAAGGCGGCGGGCGAGGACCGCAAGCGCGGCGCCGGGCAGGTGGTGATGGACGTGGGCCGCGGTCTGCGCGTCGGCCCGCTGGTGTGCTTCGAGACGGCGTTCCCGGACATGAGCCGCCACCTGGCGCGGGACGGGGCCGGGGTGCTGCTCGCGCAGTCGTCGACGGCCACCTTCCAGCGGAGCTGGGCGCCCGAGCAGCACGCGTCGCTCGGCGCGCTGCGCGCCGCCGAGACCGGGCGGCCGATGGTGCACGCCACGCTGACCGGCGTCTCCGCCGTCTACGGCCCTGGCGGCGAGCGCGTCGGCGCCTGGCTCGGCACGGACGCCGCTGCCGCGCGGGTGTACGACGTCCCGACCGCGCACGGCGCCACCCCCTATGTCCGCTTCGGGGACTGGCCGGTGGGCGCGGCGCTGCTGGCGCTGGCGGCGTGGTGCGCCGTGGAGGGCCTGCGGACGATCAGAGCGCGCCGGAGCGTTCCAGCACCGTCCGCACCACGCGCTCGCACAGTTCGTGAGTCTCCAGCGCGTCCCGGGCGCTGAGCAGCCTGCCCGCGCGCACGGCGTCGAGGAACGACAGCACGGCCTGCTCGATGCCGCGCTGGCGGGCCACCGGCACCCAGTCGCCGCGCCGTCGCACGGTCGGCTGGCCCTTGTGGTCGACGGTCTCGGCGAGGTTGACCACCTGCCGCTTGGCGTCCTGGCCGGAGACCTCCAGGATCTCCTCGGCGGAGCCGCTGAGCCGGTTCATCACCCCGAGCGCGGTGAACCCGTCGCCGGCGAGCTGGAGCACCACGTGGTGCAGCAGGCCGTCGCGCATCCGGCCGCGCACGGTGACGTCGTCGACCGGGCCGGGCGCCAGGAACCGCAGCGTGTCCACGACGTGGATGAAGTCGTCGAGGACCATGGTGCGGGGATCCTCCGGCAGCCCGACGCGGTTCTTCTGCAAAAGGATCAGCTCGCGCGGATGCTCGGCGCACTGCGCGTAGCCGGGGGCGTGGCGCCGGTTGAAGCCGACCGCCAGCGACACCCCGCGGTCCTCGGCCAGCGCCACCAAGCGGGCGGAGTCGGCGAGATCGTAGGCGAGCGGCTTGTCCACGTAGGTCGCCACGCCCGCCTCCAGCAGCCGGGCGACGATCTCGGGGTGCGCGCGGGTCGGGGCGTGCACGAAAGCCGCGTCGAGATCCTGTCCGATCAGGGCGTCCAGGTCCTCGTGGCGCTGCGCGGCGGGCAGGCGCAGGCCGTCAGCGACCCGGTGCAGGGTCGCCGGGGTCCGGGTCTGGAGGTGCAGCTCCACCCCGGGCAGGGCGCCCAGCACCGGCAGGTACGCCTTCTGCGCGATGTCGCCCAGTCCGATGCAGCCGACCCTCACGTGTTCTCCCTCGCCCCGCGTGTGCTTCTCGTCGGGCCCGGCGCGCTGGCCGGAACCGGCAGGATCGCCCTGCCGCGCCCGCACGGCAGCATACGGCGGCTGCGACGGCCGCCGGTCGGCGACGACGGCGGCTGCGGCGCGGCGGCGGCTGCGGCTGCGACGCCCCGCAGCCGCGGTCCCGGACTGGCACGTGCTGCCCCTGCTCGCCTCGCTGGACGGGCCGATGTCGTCCTGCGGGGCAGGGACCCTCCCCACCCGGGCGCCGGAAAGCGGCGAGGTGCGTCCCGACCTGCGGGGCTGCCAGCGGGCAGTTCCGGCACGGGAAAACTCCTGGTGTGAGCCGACGGGCGGCGCCAAGATCCGGGACATGACGACGACACGCCAAGAGCCCGCCCTGAACGCCGACGAACGCACCATGCTGGACGGCTGGTTGGACTACCACCGGCAGACGCTGGCGTGGAAGTGCGAGGGCCTGACCGACGCACAGCTTCGGACCGCCTCCGCCGAGCCCTCCGAGCTGACGCTGATGGGTCTGGTCCGGCACATGGCCGAGGTGGAGCGGTACTGGTTCCGCGCGGTGCTCACCGGTGAGGACTCCGCACCGCTCTACTGCGGCGAGCAGGACCCGGACGGCGACTTCCACGTCACCGCGCAGGACACCTGGGCCGAGGCGTCCGCCGTCTGGCAGGCCGAGATCGAGGCCGCCCGCCGCGTCGCGGCCGGCTTGGACCTCGACCGGCTGTCCGAGCGCCTCGACAAGCGCACCGGTGAGCCGTTCAGCCTGCGGTGGATCTACACGCACATGATCGAGGAGTACGCCCGCCACAACGGCCACGCCGACCTGGTCCGCGAGCGGATCGACGGGGCTGCCGGCGACTGAGGGCAGCGATCCGGGCGTCATCCGCGCACGTCGGCCGCACTCCGCACGGGGCCGAAGATCACTCGTGTGGGGGATCGCCGGGCCGTTCGGCGCCCGTGAGGGGGCTGGAGGCAGCAGAGTGGCCGGGTGCACCGAACGACGACCGCCGCCGCGCTCTTGGTCGCCCTCGCCGCCGGGGCCCTCACCGGATGCGTGACGGTCCCCCGCCCGGCGGCCCCCGGCCCGGCGGCGGCTACGTACCGGCCCCAGGCCGCCCACCCCGACGGCAGCGCCGCGCCCCGACCCGTCCAGGCTCCCGCCCGGGAGGCCCTGGAACGCGTGGGCCCGCCCCACGCACCGGCTCCGGCGGCCGCGCGCCACGCTGCCGCCGCCCCGCCGCCCGCGCGGTCGCGCCAACTCCCGCCGCCCCGCACCGCCGGACACAGGCCCGGATACGGGGCGGTGCCGCACAGGGCCGCCCCGCACCGGCCGCCGGGTCCGCCCGGCAAGGCTCCGCACGGAACCGGGCGGCCAGCGGGCAGCCCGGACGTCTGCGCGCTCGGCAGGAAGTACGGCGGCTGGCGCCCGAACGACCCCGCGGCCCGGATCTGCGGCGACGCCTACGGCCACTGACCCGCGCCGCCGGGCGCCGCCGCGTGCCGCTCTCCGCGCTGGGGTGATCTCCAGGACACGCACCTGACACCGCGCCGCACGCCCTCCAGGCGGACCACGGGGGTGCGGGCAAGGCGGGCCGCGGGCGTACAGCGACCAGGTGCGGGAGCGTCTCCCTAGGAGCGCTGGCGAGGCGGTCCCCCGGGGCCGCCTCCTCGATCGGCGCCGCCCTCGCCGAGCCGTAGCGCCAGCCGGTGGATCGCCGCACGCACGCCGTCGCCGTGGCCGTCGCGCGCCAGGGCGACGGCCGCGACGCGGGCGCGGTGGAGGTGGGAGCGGGCGGCCCCGCAGCGGCCGAGTTTCAGATAGGCGCCGGCGAGGCTGAGGTGGAGGGACGGGTAGAAGGCGCGGGCCGCCGACGCGGCCTCGGGCCCGGCGTGCCGGTCGTCCGCCTCCATCAGCTCTTGGGCGGCCGACAGCGCCCGGAGGTCCCAGGCCAGTTCGTCCGAGGGATCGTCCTGCGTGTCCGCCATGTAATGGGCCAGCGTGCAGCGGTGCAGTGGATCGCCGTCCTCGCAGATCTCACCCCACAGATCGAGGAACCGCGTCCGGGCCTCTTCGCGGTCCCCCGCGTGGTGCAGCATGACGCACTGCCCGATCCGCGTCATCACGGCGTCCGCCGCTGTCTGCCCCTGTCGCTCCGTCACCCGGCCTCCCGCGCTGTCCCGACCCGACTCCCCCGACGTTAGGGCCTGTCCGCCCGATCCGGCCGCAGCCACGAAGTCCGGCGCGCGTCCGGCGGCGGCCCGCCCCCCGGTCTGCCTCCGACGCGCACCCCCGTCTTCCTCCGGCGCGCACACCGATCTTCCTTCGGCCCGCGCCCCGGTCCTCCTCCCTCGCGCGCCGCCGTCCGCATCCGGCACGCGCCGCCCCGGGGCCGCCGAACCGCCCGAAGCCGCAGCTCAGCCGTGTCCGCCCGCACCCCTGACCGGCCATGCGCCGCCCGGCCCGGGGACAGCGCTCACCGCAGGTTCGGGATCGTCCAGTCGATCGCCTCGTGTCCCTGGCGCGCCACCGCCTCGTCGATCTGGGTGAAGGGGCGCGAGCCGAGGAACTTCCTGGCCGAGAGGGGCGACGGATGGGCGCCCTTCACCACCGCGTGCCGGCTCTCGTCGATCAGCGGGAGCTTCTTCTGCGCGTAGTTGCCCCAGAGCACGAACACCGCCGGATCGGGACGGTCGGCCACCGCCCGGATCACCGCGTCGGTGAACGTCTCCCAGCCACGCCCCTTGTGCGAGTTGGCCTCGCCGCCGCGGACCGTCAGGACCGCGTTGAGCAGGAGCACGCCCTGCTCGGCCCAGGGCATCAGATAGCCGTTGTCCGGGACCGGGAGGCCCAGTTCCTCGTGCATCTCCTTGTAGACGTTGCGCAGGGACGGCGGGACCCGCACGCCCGGCCGCACCGAGAAGCAGAGACCGTGGCCCTGGCCCTCTCCGTGGTACGGGTCCTGCCCGAGGACGAGCACCTTCACCTTGTCGTAGGGCGTGGCGTCCAGCGCGGCGAAGACCTCCTCGCGCGGCGGGTACACAGGACCCTTCGCCCGCTCCTCCTCGACGAACTCCGTCAGCTCCTTGAAGTAGGGCTGCTGAAGCTCGTCGCCCAGAACCCCGCGCCAGGACTCGGGCAGCATGGCGATGTCGGTCACGTCAACGTCCTCACGGTGTGCGGTCACTTCCCGACCACCGAACTTACAGGCGGCCACTGACAACGCCCCCACGCCCGCCGCGCCGCCCGCCGCCCCGCTGCCCGCCGCCCCGCCGCGCGGGCGCTCGCCTACCAGCTCGTCTTGCGGTACAGCTCCCACATCGTCATGATCGACGACGGGTCGAGCGCCCGCTCGCCGCCGGAGATGTCGTCGCTTGCGGCCACGTACTGCTTGCCCTGCCACAGCGGCAGCAGCCGCGCGTCGTCCACCAGGATCTGCTGGGCTCGCTCGAAGTCCCTCACCACGCCCGCGCGGTCGGTTTCCCGGCGGGACTCGGGCAGCAGCTTCCCGGTGATCTCGGGCGCCGGGTAGGGCGTCCCGAGCGCGTTCCGCGGGCCCACGAACGGGGCGATGAAGTTGTCGGGGTCGGGGAAGTCCGGGGACCAGCCGCGCCCGAAGACCGGGTACTCGCCCTTCTGGTAGCCCACCACGTACGTCTTCCAGGGCCGGCTCCGCAGGGTGATCGTGAACAGTCCGGAGCCCTCCAGTTGCCGCTTGAGCTCCTGGAACTCCCGGGCGGTCTCGGAGCCGTAGCGGTCCGTGGTGTACCAGAGTGTGAGCGGGACCTTCCGGTGGACGCCCCCCTTGGCGAGGATGCGGCGGGCCTTGGCGGCGCTGGGGTCCCCGAAGTCGTCGAAGAAACCGGTGGTGTGGCCCGTCAGGCCCTTGGGGACCATCGAGTACAGCGGGTCGACGGTGTCCCGGTAGACGTCGTGCGCGATGGCCGGGCGGTCGACGATCTGGGCGACGGCCTTGCGCACGGCCGGTCTGGCGGCCCAGGGGTCCTTGGGGTTGAAGACCAGGTAGCTGATGTCGGCGCCCGCGCCCTCGACGAGTTGCAGGTCCTCGGAGGTCTTCGCCTGGAGGGAGACGACGTCGGCGGCGGCCAGGCCCCGGTAGGTCACGTCGATCCGTCTGTCCCGCAGTGCCTTGACCATCGCGGCGGAGTCCTGGAAGTAACGGATGGTCACCGCGTCGTTGCGGCGTGACGCGTATCCCTTGTAGTGCGCGTTCCTGACCAGTTCCGCCTGCTCGTCCTCGTCGTAGGACTTCAGCGTGTAGGGGCCGGAGCCGGAGACCCGGCCGTCGCGGCGCAGCGAGCGGGCCGGGTAGTCGTCGGGGTCGACGATCGACATGGCGGGGGTGGCGAGGACGAACGGGAAGGTGGCGTCGGGCCGGTTGAGGCGGAAGACGACCTCCCGGTCGCTGGTCGCGCGCACCTGGTCGAGGCTGCCGAGCAGTCCGGCGGGGCCGCCTGGCGCGTCGATGGCCCGGATGCGGTCGATGGAGTACTTCACCGCCTGCGCGTCCAGGGCGCGGCCGTCGGCGAACTTCATGCCCGCACGGAGTTCGCAGCGGTAGACGCGGTTCGAGGCGTCGGTGAACGCGCAACTGCGGGCGGCGTCCGGCTGGGGCGTGGTCGCGCCGTTGGGGTAGGCGAGCAGCGTCTGGTAGACGTTGCGGAACAGCTCCCAGGAGCCGTCCCAGGAGGCCGCGGGGTCCAGCGTGCTGGGCGCGCTGGTGGTGCCCACGACGATGGGCCCCCGACTGCTGGAGCCGCCGCCGGTGAGGACGCCGCACCCGGCCGCCAGCGATAAGGACGCGACCGCCGCGGCGGCCCCTAAACAACGGTTCCGGTTGAACACGCGCTCGCTCCTCGATCCGCCGTGCCAAGGTCGGCAGACCATACCGCAGCGCCCAGCCCCCTGATGCCCTTGTGGCACAAGGGATTTGATCAGAC
Source organism: Streptomyces sp. NPDC046985 (assembly GCF_040644415.1). NCBI lineage: Bacteria > Bacillati > Actinomycetota > Actinomycetes > Kitasatosporales > Streptomycetaceae > Streptomyces > Streptomyces sp. NPDC046985. The sequence continues at coordinate 36,659 of NZ_JBEYWK010000007.1, read as the reverse complement.
GCCCCGCGACCGCGCCGTCGTCTGAACGGGCGTCCGGCGCCCCGGGGCGCGGGCGCCGTTTCCGTCAGAAAAACCCGAGCAGAGGCGCCCGAGCGACCAAGCGGACCGGGCGGCCAGGCGGACCGAGCGACCCAGCGAACCAGGCGGCCAGGCAATCCAGTTGACCAGACGAACCAGGAGAACACGGACGGACGAGGACCTAATGCTGTGGCCGGAAAGATTCACCGGCTCGCGACACCCGGCAAAGCCTTCCGGCCACAGCACTGACCGCGCCTCGGCGTTCGTCCGGCGCCGGAGAACGCCGCGCGCTCCGCCGTGTCAGCCCACTCCGGCGTTGAGGAACAGGCCGCCGTCGACCACGAGCGTCTGCCCGGTGATCCAGTCGGACTGCCCGGAGGTGAGGAAGGCGGCGGCGCCGCCGATGTCGGTCGGCACGCCGAGCCGGCCCAGCGGGTAGGCGGCTGCGGCCTCCTCCTCGCGGCCCTCGTAGAGCGCCTGGGCGAACTTGGTCTTCACCACGGCCGGGGCGATGGCGTTGACCCGCACCCGGGGTGCGAACTCGTGCGCCAACTGCTGGGTGAGGTTGATCATCGCGGCCTTGCTGACGCCGTACGCGCCGATGAACGGCGAGGGCGCGAGGCCCGCGATCGAGGCGATGTTGACGATCGCGCCGCCGTTGTCCTTCTGCCAGGCGTGCCAGGTGCGCTGGGCGAAGCCGAGCGCGGAGACGACGTTGGTCTCGAAGACCTTGCGCGCCACGTTCAGGTCGAGGTCGGCGATCGGGCCGAAGACCGGGTTGGTTCCGGCGTTGTTGACCAGGTAGTCGACCCGGCCGAACGCGGCCATGACGCGCTCGACGGCCTCGGCCTGGTGGGCCTCGTCGTGGGCCTTGCCCGCGACGGCGATGACCCGGTCGGCGCCGAGCCTCTCGACGGCCTCCTTCAGGGCGTCCTCGGTGCGGCCGGTGATGCAGACCCGGTCGCCCCGGGCCACCAGCGCCTCGGCGACGCCGTAGCCGATGCCGCGGCTGGCGCCGGTGACGAGGGCGACCTTGCCGGTCGGTTCCACGGAAGTCATGTGCTCAGTCCCCTGGTCGAGCTAGTTGAGCGGTCCGCCGGCCACGTACAGCACCTGGCCGGAGACGAAGCCGGCCGCGTCGCCCGTGAAGAAGGCGACCGCGTTGGCGATGTCCTCGGGCTCCCCCACGCGCTGCACGGGGATCTGGGTGGCGGCGGCGGCCTTGAAGTCCTCGAAGCCCATGCCGACGCGCTCGGCGGTCGCCTTGGTCATCTCGGTCGCGATGAAGCCGGGGGCGATGGAGTTCGCGGTGACGCCGAACTTGCCCAGCTCCTTGGCGAGGGTCTTGGTGAAGCCCTGGAGACCCGCCTTGGCGGCCGAGTAGTTGGCCTGGCCGCGGTTGCCGAGCGCGGAGGACGAGGAGAGGTTGACGACCCGGCCGAAGCCCGCGTCGACCATGTGCTTCTGCACGGCGCGGGTCATCAGGAAGGAGCCGCGCAGGTGCACGTTCATGACGGTGTCCCAGTCGGAGACGCTCATCTTGAACAGCAGGTTGTCGCGGAGCACGCCGGCGTTGTTGACCAGGATCGTCGGCGCGCCCAGCTCCTCGGCCACGCGGGCGACGGCCGCCTCGACTTGGGCCTCGTCCGAGACGTCGGCGCCGACCGCGACGGCCCGGCCGCCGGCCGCGGTGATCTTCTCCACGGTGTCCTTGCAGGCGGCCTCGTCCAGGTCGATCACGGCGACCGCGCGGCCCTCGGCGGCCAGTCGTACTGCGGCGGCGGCGCCGATGCCGCGCGCGGCGCCGGTGACGATCGCCACCCGCTGCTCAGTGGTGGACATTGATGCTTCTCCTCGCCCTTGAGAGAACCCGGTCTGCGATGAGCGACCGCTTAGTACCTCGGTACAGGTGACGCTAGAAGCCCCGGCATCCGGTGTCAACGACGCGCGGGACCGGTGTGATCCATTACCTCACCAGCAGGTCCAGCAACCGCTGCGTCTCGGCCGCCGGGTCGGCGGTCAGCCCGGTGTGCACGGGGCCCGGCTGCACGATGGTCGAGCGGGGCGCGATCAGCCAGCGGAAGCGCCGTCCGGGGTCGTCCCCGGCCGCCTGCCCGGCCGCCGGGCCGCCCGCGCACACGCTCTCGACGGCGCCGAGCGCGGCCCGCACCCCGGCCGCGTCCGCCCGCGGGTCGAGGGCGAGCAGCCGCGCCGTGTCGAGGTGGGTGCGGGCGCCGACGTAGCCGCGGGCACGGCAGTAGACGACCACGCCCGCGTTGATGCACTCGCCGCGCTCCACGCGCGGCACCACCCGCAGCAGGGCGTACTCGAAGACGTCGCGGTCGCCGCCCTGGCCCGCGCGGGTGATGTGACGCTCGATCACGTGGTCCCCTCGATGCCGGTGATGCGCTCGTGGACGGCGGCGGCCCGCTCCAGCAGCGGCCGCGCGTAGGCCCGGCGCAGCTCGTCCGGGGCGCCGAAGCCGGGCTCGCCGGTCAGCCAGACGTCTGGGACCTGGGCGGTGACCTCCGCGAGCAGGTCCTCGGTGACCCGTGGCGCGAGCTGGGCCGCCGCGGCGGCGACGTCCGGGGCGAAGGGGGCGAGGGCGTGGTCGGAGGCGTCGTAGGGGCGGGCGGCGGACGCGGTCGCGCCGGGCCAGTTGTGGTGCCAGATCATGGTGGCGCCGTGGTCGATGAGCCACAGCTCGCCGCGCCAGCGGAGCAGGTTGGGGTTGCGCCAGGAGCGGTCGACGTTGTTGACCAGGGCGTCGAACCAGACGACGCGCCCCGCCTCTTCGGCGTCCACCGGGAAGGCGAGGGGGTCGAAGCCGAGCGCGCCGGAGAGGAACTCCATCCCGAGGTTGGCGCCCGCGCTGGACCTCAGCAGCTCCTGCACCTGCTCGTCGCCCTCGCCGAGCCCGAGCACCGGGTCCACGCCGACCGCGGCCAGACCGGGCACGCGCAGTCCCAGCCGGCGGGCGAGTTCGGCGCAGACCACCTCGGCGACGAGCGTCTTGCGCCCCTGCCCCGCGCCGGTGAACTTCAGGACGTACGTCCCGAGGTCGTCGGCCTCGACCAGTCCCGGCAGCGAGCCGCCCTCTCGCAGGGGCGTGATGTAGCGGGTCGCGGTGACCTCCTTCAGCATGTTCTCAGGCCACCCGTCTCTTCCACCTTGCACTCCACGGCCGACTTCGGAGGGATGTCGCAGCGGCGATCACCCGTCGACGGGCCTGGGGAGCATCGGGCGAGTTCCGGCAGAATGCCGATCCCCCCGCTCCCCCAGCAGTCCGTCGACGGCGGTGCGCCCCTTGCGTCCGGCCTCCGGCACGAAGTGAGCATAGTAACCGAGGGTGATCGCGGGCGAGGAGCACGACGGCGCCCGGGTCACGACCCGGCGATCCACGGTCGACGAAGGCGCCTGACCGGAAATCACGCGCCCACCGACTGACACGGTCGGCGGACCGTCTCCGGCTCGGTGAGCGGACCGCCTTCGGCTCGGTCAGCGGACGGTCTTCGACTCGGAACCTCGGTCAGTCCGCTGAACGCCTCGCGCGCGGGACCCGTACTCCTGCGCGGATCACCGGTTCCCACGGGTCACCGTGACCGGGTCCGCTCATGGAGTCCGCGCGGAGGGAACATCGGCATGACCAGCGAATCGCTTCAGCCCGAGAGGGCGCCGGGCCGCCGGGCCGTGGTGGCGGCGGGAGCGGCGGGGCTCGCCGCCGCACTGGCCGCGTGCGGGTCGGACGACTCGTCGTCCAGCCCGGCGGGCGGCGGCAGCGGCAGTCAGGGCGGCGGGAGCGGCGGCCAAAGCGGCGGCGGCGCCGTGCTCGCCCGGACGGCCGACATCCCGGAGGGCGGCGGCAAGGTGTTCGCCCAGCACGGCGTGGTGGTCACCCAGCCGGCGAAGGGCCAGTTCAAGGCGTTCTCGTCGAAGTGCACCCACCAGGGCTGCGCGGTGTCGGGCGTGGCGGACGGCGTGATCAGTTGCCCCTGTCACCACAGCGAGTTCTCCGCGGCCGACGGCAGCGTGCGGAAGGGACCGGCGACCCAGCCGCTGCCCGCCGAGAACATCTCCGTCGCCGGGGACGAGATCAGGCTGGCGTGAGACGGGCGGCGGCGGAGCAGGAGAAGGGGAGGGGTAAAAAGGACCCGGGAACCGCAGGGACCAGAGGGGTGGGACGCACATGACCGTGCCGCAGCGCCGGGGACGCAAGATCATGATGACGCCGGGCGAGCTGGACGAGTTCCTCGCCGATCAGCGGACCTGCCGGGTCGCCACGGTGTCGTCCGGCGGCGGGCCGCACGTGAGCGCGCTGTGGTTCGTCTGGGACGGCGTCTCGCTGTGGCTCTACTCCGTGGTGCGCAGCAGGCGCTGGGCCGATCTGCGCCGCGATCCCCGGGTGGCCGTGGTGGTCGACACGGGTGAGGAGTACGGCGAGCTGCGGGGCGTGGAGCTGTCGGGCGCGGTCGAGGTCGTCGGGGAGACGCCGCGCACCGGGGAGCTGTGCGCGGAACTCGACGTGCCCGAGACGCTCTTCGCCCGCAAGTACGCCGGCCTGGAGGAGATGCTGCACGACGGCCGGCACGCCTGGGTGCGGCTGACCCCGGAGAAGACCGTCTCCTGGGACTTCCGCAAGCTGGACGCGCTCTGAGTCCGGCGCCGCCCTCCGCCGCCGCGCATCGCCGGGACCCGCCGCCCGCGCAGGACTGAGACGCCCTCCGGGCCTCATACGTAACCGCGCGCGGGCGCCGGCCCCACCGCCTCCGCGACCGCGTCGGCCAGCCGTTCCGTCTCCTCCTCCCCCAGGGTCGAGACGGTGATCCGGACGCCCGGGGGCGCGCTCAGCCGGAAGCGGGCGCCCGGGGCCACGGCCCACCCGGCGTGCAGCAGCCGGGCGACGGCCCCGGTCTCGTCGGGGACGGGCACCCACACGTTCAGGCCGCTGCGCCCGTGGGCGCCGATCCCACGCCGTGCCAGCGCGTCGACGAGCGACGCGCGGCGCCGGCTGTAGGCGGCGGCCACCGCGCGGGTGTCCAGGTCGCCGTCCTCCCACAGCCGCACCACCGCCCGCTGGAGCAGCAGACTCACCCAGCCCGGCCCCAGCCGCTGCCGTCCGAGCACCCGGTCGACGGTGGTCTCGTCCCCGGTGAGCACGGCGAGCCGCAGATCGGGGCCGTACGCCTTGGCCACCGACCGGATGAAGGCCCAGTGCCGGGTCGTCCCGGCGAGGGGGTGCACGGGGACGTCGACGATGCCGTCCCCGTGGTCGTCCTCGATCAGCAGGGTCTCCGGGTGCGCGCGCAGCACGGCCGCGAGGGCTCGCGCGCGGGAGGCGCCGATCGCCGCGCCGGTCGGGTTCTGCGCCCGGTCGATGACGATCAGGGCGCGGGCGCCGCCGGACAGGGCGCGCTCGACGTCCTCGACGAGCGGCCCGTCGTCGTCGACGCCGACGGGCACGGTCCGCAGCCCCAGCGCGGGAATCAGGTCGAGCGTCCTGCCCCACCCGGGATCCTCCACGGCGACCGTGTCCCCCGGCTTGAGGTGGGCCGACAGGACGCGCTCGACGCCGTCGAGCGAGCCGGAGAGCACCGCGAGCGGCCCGTCCGGCACTCCGTCGGCGGCCAGTTCGGCGCGGGCGACGCGCGCCAGCTCGGGCTCCACGGCTGCCTCCCCGTACAGCACCGGGTCACGGTCGCCCTGGGCCGACGCCGCCGCGAACGCCGGGCCGAGCGGGGGCAGCAGCGCGGGATCGGGGTTGCCGTCGGCGAGGTCCCGCACGCCTTCGGGCACATCGACGCGCAGGTGGTCCCGAGCGGTCGTGGCAGGCGCGGAACGCACCCGGCTGCCCCGGCGCCCGGCGGTCTCGATGACTCCGCGCTCGCGCAGCACGCGGTAGGCGGCCGCCACGGTGTTCGGGTTCACTCCGAGCTGGTCCGCCAACTCCCGCATGGGAGGCAGCGGTTGGCCCGGCTTCAACGCTCCCGCGCCCACCGCGCGCTCGACGTCCGCCGCTATGTCCGCCGCACGCCGCCCTGCGATCCGATATTCTCCTAGCACAAACATGATTATGTACTAGTACAATGGAGACCGCAATGCAGGGGACCCCGCAGCCGACGCAGCCGACGCCTCCGGCGGAGGGTTACGCTCCGACCGCCCGCACCGTGCCCACCCGCTCCCGGGAGCGGGCCGCCTACGACCGGGAACTGGTGCACGCGATACTCGACGAGGCGTACGTCTGCCATCTCGGCTTCGTCCGCGACGGCGCCCCGGTGGTGCTGCCCACGCTCTACGGCCGGGTCGGCGAGCGGCTCTACCTGCACGGCTCCACGGGCTCGCGCCCGCTGCGCATGGCCGGGGCGGCCGACCCGGGGCTGCCGGTCTGCGTGACGGTCACCCACGTCGACGGCCTGGTCCTCGCCCGGTCCGCGTTCCACCACTCGGTCAACTACCGCTCCGTCGTGGTGCACGGCGTCGCCCACCCGGTCACCGACGCCGAGGAGAAGCGGGCGGCCCTGGACGCGCTGGTCGACCACGTGGCGCCGGGCCGGGCCGCCGACTCCCGTCCCGCCAACGCCAAGGAGCTGGCCGCCACCGCCGTCCTCCGCCTCGACCTGCGGGAGGTCTCCGCCAAGCTGCGCACCGGCGGGGTGAGCGACGAGCCGGAGGATTTGTCCCTGCCGCACTGGGCGGGCGTGATCCCGGTCCGCCGGGAGTACGGCGCACCGGTCGCCGAGGCGGACCTGTCGCCCGGCGTCGAACTCCCGGGCTACCTCGCGGAGCTGTGATGCTGATCCGTCTTTGGGAGGCGCCGCGCGACGCGTCGCCTCAGCCGTTCAGAGGACTGGTGCGGCGCCGCGCGTGAGGGACGGAAGCGGGCCCCCGCAGGCAGGGGCCCGCCTCAGACGGCCGGAGGCGGGAGGACGAGCGCGTTCGTGTGCACGATCCTCACCCTAGGCGGCCGTTCCCCACCCTAGGCAGCCGTTCCCCGCACCGACAGCTCCTGTTCGGCCCCGCCGGAGGCCACCGGCGCCGCCGATCCCTTCGCGGGCGCGGAGGACTGGGCGACGAAGGCGCCCAGCAGCACCACGGCGCCCCCCGCGACCTGCGGCGCGGACAGGTGCTCGCCCAGCAGCACCCAGGCCAGCACGGTGGCGATGACCGCCTCCAGGCAGGCCACCACGCCGGCCACCTGCGGGGAGAGACGGCGGACGGAGAGCACGCCGGTGACGTAGGCCAGGACGGTGGCCACCAGCACGATCCAGGCGAGCAGGGCGGCCGCCGGGACCGGGGCGCCGTTGAGGTCCGCGGTGCGGGCGAGGACCCTCCAGTGCAGGGTCCAGGGCCGGGCCACGGCGGTGAGCACGACGGCGCCGACGAGCAGCCCGTACGCGATCACGCCGAGCGGGTCGGGGGCCTCGTCGCCCGCGTCGCCGCCCTGGTCGGACAGGACGAAGTAGCCGACCTGGCAGCAGGCGGCCCCGAGGGCGAGCAGCAGTCCGAGGGCGTCGAAGCGCAGCCCGGACCACACCTCGACCACGCAGGCAAGTCCGCCGGCCGCCAGGACCACGCCGAGGGCGGCGGCCCGGGTGACCGGCCGCCGCTGTACGAAGCGGACCCAGCCGAGCACGAGGGCCGGCGCCAAGTACTCGACGAGCAGGGCCACTCCGACCGGGATGCGGGAGAGCGCGGCGAAGTAGCAGGCCTGGACTCCCGCCACGGCGAGCAGTCCGAACCCGGCGAGCAGCCCGGGACGGCGGCGCGGCAGCGCCCGGCGGCGCACGGCGAGCGGAAGCATCACGAGGGCCGCGCCGACGACCCGGAGCCACACCACGTGCAACGGGCTGAGGCCCGCCTCGATCAGCGGTTTCGCCGCGACACCGGAGCCGCCGAAGGCGACCGCGGACACGAGGGCGAGACCGAGCCCCGCTCCCCTGCCGGACTGACTCTCAGCGCTCCCAGACGTAACCACCGGCACATGATGACAGGCGATGACAGGAGCGTCACTTTCAATGGCGCCTGTCTCAGCGGGTGGACGCGGGCGCAGGGGCCGCGGGGCAGGCGGCGTTCGACGACGCACACGGGTCGCCCTCCCGAGCGGCCCGCGTCCGCCGCGTGCGCGAGGGCGCCCCGCGGATCACTCCACGGGGCGCCCGGACGGGAGAGCCGCCGACGGCGGTGAGGACGGCCCGGACGCCGTGAGCCCCGGCCCGTCCTCGCCAGTCCGCGTCAGCCCGGCTCAGTCCTCACTAGTCCTCATCAGCCCGGCCCAGTCCTCGTCAGTCCTCGTCAGTCCTCGTCGGCGAGGATCAAGTACAGCTTCTTGCGGGCCTCGTTGATGACGCCGAGCGCCTTCTCGCGCTGCTCCTTGCTGCCGGTCTTCCAGACCTGCCCGAACGCCTCCATCAGCGAGGACCCGGCCTGCCGGATCTCGCCCAGGGCCTCCCAGTCGACACCGCGTGAGGCTTCCTCCCACGGTGCGTCCGGCCCCTCGTCGGCGGCGGCGCGGCCCGGCTCGGTGAGCGAGAACAGCTTCTTGCCGCCCTCGGACTCACTGCTGATCAGCCCCTCGTCCTCCAGCAGTTGCAGGGTGGGGTAGACCGAGCCGGGGCTCGGCTTCCACGCGCCCCCGCTGCGTTCGGCGATCTCCTGGATCATCTCGTAACCGTGCATGGGGCGGTCCTTGAGCAGGGCCAGGATCGAGGCCCGCACGTCGCCGCGCCGCGCCCGGCCGCGCGGGCCGCCGCGCCATCGGCCGCCCCAGGGCCCACCGCCGCCGAACCCCGGCCCGGGTCCGGGACCGCCGGGACCGAACCCGGGGCCGCCGGGGCCGAATCCGCGGCCCTCGTGGCCGCCCGGCCCGAAGGGGCCGAAGGCCGCTCGCCGCCCGTCCGCGTCCGCGCGGTCACGCCAGGGACCGCCGTGCCAGTGTCCGCCGTGTCCACGCTCAAATCCGTGGTGTCGCATAGCGCTCATTCCTTTTCGTCATGTGCCGTCGTGAAACCTGTCGCTTCAGTTACTGATCTGTCGCGATGCCTCAACGATATATCGCTGACTTCTCCACGACAAGCCCCTTATCGAGGCGAGCCGCCCCGGTCTCCGTCGCCTTGCTCCCCTTCTCAACTGACCTGCGGCGATTCGCTCTTCGCGGGCCGGGCGCTCTGGTGCGCCGCGGCTGGGGAAAGACGGTGGACACGGATCGCGCGGTCGGCAGACTGGCCCCATGAACGCTTCAGACGCCAAGGCCGACCTGCACGAATACCTGCAGTCCGCCCGCGATGCCCTGCTGTGGAAGCTCGAAGGGCTGTCGGAGTACGACGCCCGCCGCCCGCTGACGCCGACCGGCACCAACCTCCTGGGCCTGGTGAAACACGTGGCCAGCGTGGAGTTGGGCTACCTCGGAGAGACCTTCGGACGGCCGTCGGGCGAGCCGCAGCCCTGGCTCGACGAGGCCGCCGAGACCAACGCGGACATGTGGGCCACGGCCGACGAGTCACGCGAGGACGTCGTGGAGCTGTACCGCCGGGCGTGGGCCCACGCGGACGCGACGATCGACGCGCTGGCGCTGGACACGATCGGCAGAGTGCCGTGGTGGCCCGACGGCAGGAACGAGGTGTCGTTGCACCACGCCGTGGTGCGGGTGATCGCGGACACGCAGCGGCACGCCGGGCACGCGGACATCGTCCGGGAACTCATCGACGGCGCCGTGGGGATGAACGAGCGCAAGGACAGCATGGCGCCGGGCGACGCGGCCTGGTGGGAGGACTACCGGCGCCGGCTGGAGCGCACGGCTCGGGAAGCCGACCGGGACGCGTGACTCGGGCGGGCCCGGGACTCGTAGCTCGGGCGGCCGGGACGCGTGACTCGGCCCCAGCGGGGCGCGCAGCTCACGCCCGCCCGGGTCCGAGGTGCGCGAGCGACTGGCTCCGCGGGACGCGGCCGGTCTGGTCCGCCGGGCGTCCGGGCTCTACCGTCACGGCATGCGGATTCGAATCGTCGACGCCTTCACCGACCGCCCCTTCGCCGGCAACCCGGCGGGCGTCCTCCTCCTGGACGCCTTCCCCGGCGACGACTGGCTCCAGCAGGCGGCACTGGAGGTCAACCACGCCGAGACGGCGTTCGCGCACCCGCTGCCGGAGGGCGGCGAGGCGGACTGGGCGCTGCGCTGGTTCACGCCCGCCGCGGAGGTGGACCTGTGCGGGCACGCCACTCTGGCCGCCGCGCACGTCCTGCACACCACCGGCGCGCACGCCGGGCCGGTGCGCTTCGCCACCCGCAGCGGCGTGCTCACCGCGGCGCCCGGCGCGGACGGCGCGATCACCCTGGACTTCCCCACCGCGCCGCTCACGGCGGTCGAGGTTCCCGACGGCGTCGCCGACGCCCTGGGTGCCCAGCCGCTGGCCGCCCGCGACACCGGGGCCGGCCTCGGGGACCTGCTGCTGGAGGTCGCCGACGAGAAGACCGTCCGCGAGCTGACCCCGGATCACCAGGCGCTGGCCGCCTACGCGTCGCGCGGCGTCACCGTCACCGCCCGCGCGCAGGACCCGGCCCGCGGCTACGACTTCGTCTCCCGCTGCTTCTTCCCGAACGTCGGCGTCGACGAGGACCCGGTGACCGGCAGCGCCCACACCGCCCTGGCCCCCTACTGGTCGCGGCGGCTCGGGCGACCGGACCTCACCGGCCTTCAGGCCTCCGCGCGGTCCGGCCTCGTCCGCACCGCCCTGCGCGACGACCGTACGCTGCTCACCGGCCACGCGGTGACGGTCATCGACGGCGAGCTGCTCGCCTGACCTCGCGGACGGAACCCGCCTGACCTCGCGGACGGAACCCGCCTGACCTCGCGGACGGAACCCGCCTGACCTCGCGGACGGAAGTGGAAGGAGGTAAAAGGAAAAAGGGGGCGTCAGGCCGTCGGCAGCCAGCCCACCTTCCCGGCGAGCAGGGCGTAGCCGACGAACGCGCCGATGTCGAGCAGGCTGTGCGCCACGACCAGCGGTCCGACGCGCCCCCACCGGCGGTAGAGCCAGACGAACACCACGCCCATCGCCATGTTGCCGAGGAAGCCGCCCACGCCCTGGTAGAGGTGGTACGAGCCGCGCAGCACGGCGCTGGCGACCAGGGCGGTGCCCGGCGTCCAGCCGAGCTGCCCGAGCCGGCGCAGCAGATAGCCGACGACGATGACCTCTTCGAGCACCGCGTTCTGCACCGCGGACAGGACGAGCACCGGGATCTTCCACCACACGTCGGGAAGCGCCTCGGGGACCACGGTGAGGTTGAAGCCGAGGCCGCGGGCGGTCAGGTAGAAGGCGATGCCGGTGCTGCCGATGACCGCGGCGATCACGGCGCCGCGGCCGAGGTCCGGCCAGGGGCGGGCGCGGTCGAAGCCGAGGGTGCGCAGGCTCCGCCCCTCGCGCAGCAGAAGGTGCGCGACCAGGGCGACGGGGACCAGCGCACTGGCGATCCCGAAGAGCTGCCAGGCCAGGTCGAGCCAGGGACGGCCCGGTGCGGCGGAGGCGTTGAGCGTCGCCGCCTGGTCTTTCAGGCCGCCGGGTTTGGTGACCGCCCCGACGAAGCTGATCAGGGCGGACACCCCGCTCGCCCCCAGCGAGAGCGCCAGCACGAGCAGCGTCTCGTCCCGCAGCGTTCGCCGCGACAGCCGCTCGTGTGGAGCGGCGTCGTCCGCCAGTCCCTCGTCCACCGCCCGCACCCGTGCCTCCCGTGCCACCGTCCTGGGAGGTCACAGCTTGCCCGATCCCGCCCGCGCGAGCACGGGCGGCCCCGCCGTAGGCGCTGGGCGGAATCCGCCGGGCGCCGTCGGGCGGGGGCGCTCAGCCTGCCGGAACCGGTTCCGGCAGGCCCACCGGCCAGGTGTGCACCGGCTCGTTGAGGCGCATCAGCTCGCAATAGCGGCGGGTCGTGGCGGCCAGCGCCTCGTCCCGGCTGAGCCCCTTCTGCACGGCACGGTGGAAGGTGGCGGCCTGCCACTTGGCGCCGTTGGTCCGTAGTCGGCACCGCTCCTCGATCACGCCGAGATACCGGTCCCGGTCCGCCGCCTCCACGCCCCAGGCGTCCAGTCCGGCCGCGGCGAGCGGCAGCAGCTCGTCCTGGACCAGGCTGACCGCGTCGACCTCGGCGGTACCGGAGTGCCGCCCGCGCCGGGGCCAGGTGAACCGGGCGTCGATCCCGTGCCGGCAGGCCGCCTCGAAGTTGGCGGCGGCGGCCTCGAAGGGCAGCCGGGTCCACACCGGCCGCGACTCCTCGGCGAGCGCGCGGACCAGGCCGTAGTAGAAGACCGCGTTGGCGACCACGTCGGTGACCGTGGGACCCGCGGGCAGCACCCGGTTCTCCACCCTCAGATGCGGGACGCCGTCGGCGATGTCGTAGACCGGACGGTTCCAGCGGTAGACGGTGCCGTTGTGCAGGACGAGTTCGGCGAGCTTCGGGACGCCGCCGGCGTCGAGCACGTCGAGGGGCTCCTCGTCGTCGGCGATCGGCAGCAGCGCCGGGAAGTAGCGCAGGTTCTCCTCGAAGAGGTCGTACGCGGAGGAGATCCAGCGCTCCCCGAACCAGGTGCGCGGCCGTACGCCCTGTGCCTGGAGTTCGGGCGGGCGGGTGTCGGTGGACTGCTGGAACAGCGGCGGCCGCGACTCCGGCCACAGCTCGCGACCGAACAGGAAGGGCGAGTTGGCCCCGACGACGATCTGCGCCGCGCTGGCCGCCTGCGCCGCGTTCCACACGTCCGCGAACCGGTCCGGCGTGACCTGGAGGTGCAGTTGCACGGAGGTGCAGGCGGCCTCGGGCACGATGGACTTCGACGTGCACACCAGGTGCTCCACCCCCTCGATGTCGAGGGTGAACTCCTCGCCGCGCGCCGCGACGATCTGGTCGTTGAGCAGCGTGTACCGATCGACGTCCGACAGGTTGGAGGACACCAGGTCGTCCCGGCCGAGCGTCGGGAGAATGCCGATCATCGCGATGCCCGCGTCGACTTCCCCCGCCTTTCGGTCGGCATATGCCAGCGAGGTTCTCAGCTCCTCGGCCAGCCGGTCGAATACGCGGCCGCCCAGGCGGTGCGGGGCAATGTTGACTTCCAGGTTGAACATGGCGAGTTCTGTTTGGAAGTCCCGGCTCGCGATGCGTTCGAGTACTTGCGCATTCAGCATTTTCGGCAAGCCGTCGGCCCCGACGAGATTCAGCTCGATCTCCAGCCCCATGAGGTTCTTGGGACCGTCGAACCGCTTCTCCTCCAGCAACCGCTCCAGGCCCGTCAGGCACCGCCGGAGCTTGTCGCGGTAGCGGTTGCGATCGGACAGGTCGAACTGGCCTGCCACGACCTTCTCCCCCATCGCAGCATCCTCCTTGGTCGGGCGGACCGGCGATCCGGCCGCCGGGGTCCCGGTCAGGTGGGATGATGCCCCGAGAACGCGATCGATAACGTCCCGCCGCCGCCCGGCACCGACTACGCTGGAAGCGAAGGGCGTCCGGCACATTTCCGAGGCACATTCTCAGGGCACTGGATAGGCACAGGACGAACACCGGAAGACGCGGGTCATTGAGAGCGCTTTCGGCGCCCCGCCGAAGTCGTGAGAAACGCCGACGAGAACGAGCCGACCGCCGCTCGGATCGCACCCGAGGTCATCGCGGCCTCACCGCCGCACAATCGGGATGAAGTCCGCAAAACTCCGGCTGAATGGACTCTTGCCGTTCACACCGAAAACAGCTAGCTGAAACAATGCCTGAACGTTTGTCGTATAAACTCTGCACCACGGCAGAAGACTGGCGCTCGCGGCTCCGCACCTGCCGTGAGGGTGATGTCCGGCATGCTCCCGCACGCCACGCACTCCTCGGCATCCTTCTCTCGGCTTTCTCCACCCCTCCCCCTCCCCTTCTGGATCTCCTGAACCTCCTGAGCCCTCTTCACCGAGCATCGCCACTCGCCCCGGGGCCCCGGCCCCGCCCTTCCTGCCCCGGTAGCCGACAGTGCTGTCCGCCCTACCGCCGCCCCCGCGCCACCTGCCTGTCGAATGAGAGAGGCGACCCACCATGCCCCTGCACGTCCCCCCGGCGCCCGCGCCCGCCCTGCGCTCCGTCCTCACCGCGCTGAACTCCCCCACCGCCGTCCGCGAGGCGCCCACGCCCGCCCTGCGCGCCGCCCAGGACCCCGCGGTCCCGGACCTCCCACTGCCCGTGCACGTCCTGGACCGGATCACCCCCGACGGCATCTCGCAGACCCGGCTGGCCGGATGGCGCTTCCTCATCCGCAGCGGCGAGCAGGCGGTCGCCGCCGCGGAGACCCAGTTGACCGCCGACGGCTGGGCCTTCTCGCACTTCTTCGAGGGCCCCTACGTCACCTCCACCGAACGCGCGCTGCGCCAGGCGGAGACCCTGAGCCAGCCGTACCAGCCGCGCCTGCTCTCCCTGCCCGGCCTATACATGCTGACGCTGTGGCTGCACGGCGACCTGTCCGACGACGGGGCCGGCGGCCACCCCGACGGCGCCGACCTCCTCATCCCGCTGGCCCCGGCGCCGCCCGGGATACCGGCCCACGTGCCGCACCGGGTCGCCGACCTGCTGCCGGTCCTCACCCACCGGGTGACGCCGGTGCGCCTCCTGGGCACCCCCGCCTGAGCGCGGCGCCCCGCCCCCGCACCCCGCCGTCCCGCCCGGCGGCGAGGTACGGGGGCGGCGTGCTGCGCCGGCCTCGTCGCCCGGCGGCGCACCAGGGCGCCGTCGCACGACCTCGCCGCGTTCGGCCGCCCGTCCCGCGGTCGTCACACGGGCCTGCGAGGGTCCCACCGTCATCCTTTCGGGCGGCCCGGCGCCCAATGACCCGATCGGACTAGTGCTATTTGGCCACCGCGAACCATCCGAAGGGGCGGTGGGAGGAAAGTGAACCGCTCAGGCGGGTGACGCGTCTCCTCTGGGTGAGAAGCGGCGCCGCGAAATCCCTGCGGAAACCCGCCCGTGAGGCAACACTGGTTCCAGTCCGACTCGGCTACGGGGGCGGCCACGGCGAGTGCTGCCGGCCGCAGGACGCGCACAACGACCAGCCCGGACCACACGACGAAGCGAAAGATCCCCTCCATGTGCCAGCACCAGCCACCGTGCCCGACAGCCGACTCCGCCGACCGGGAATCCGCCCGCCTCGTGGCGCACCACCCGGAACAGGGCTGGAGCCTGCTGTGCAACGGCGTCCTCCTCTTCGAGGACACCGGTGAGCTGCTGCCGGACGGCAAGATCATCGCTCCGCACCGCCCGATGGGCGCAGGCGCCGGCCGCGTGGTCACCGCCGCCTGAGCGACGCATCGGATCCACCGCGTCCGGGCCCGGACGGACGAGCGACTCCAGGCGCAGATGCGGTCCCTGGCGGACATGCGATCACTGGCGGGGCATGTCGTTGCCGGTGGGACGTGCGGTCTCCGGTGGACGTGCGGTCCCGGATAGCCGGTCCCCGCTGCGGCCGTGTCAAGAACGCAGCGTCCCGCGTCAGAGGGACGTCAAGGGCCGCGCCGACGGCCCGGTCAGGCCCTAGCGTCGTTGTCATGAGGTACCCAGACGACGTACTGCCGGGCGCCGTGACACCCGCCCGGCGCCCCGGCCGGGTGGCGTACGACCGCCACTGGGCGCGGGACGCGCACACCTCGGTCCGCTCCTCGGCGGCCCTGCTCGCCCTGCTGCTGCTCGCCGACTGGGGCAGGGGCGGCCTGACCTGGTGGCGCGGCACGCTGTGGCTGGCGCTCGCGGTGCTCCTGCTGCTGGTGCTCTGGCCGCCCCGGGTGAGCGCGGGCGAGGGCTGGCTGGCCCTGCACGCACCCCTGCGCCGCCGCCGAGTCCGCACCGACCTGCTGGTGTCCGCGCACACCGCCGACGGCGTCTCCCAGCGCCTGGTCCTGACGGACGCCCTCGGCGCCCGCCTGGAGGTCGACATCCGCGTCCTGGAAGACAATCCGGACCTCTGGTACCGCCTCGCGGAGGACGCGCGGACGTCCCGGGCCAGCGGACTCCTGCGCGGCGGCGCGCAGGAGCTGGCCTGCCTCGCCCGGCGCGTGGACCGCGCGACCGCGCTGAGCGTGTTCCGGGTCTCGGGGCTCGACTCCTGACGCTCCGTCGCCGCGGCCGCGTGCCCGCGCCACGGCGTGCCGGACGCGCGGCGCGGGCGGCGGCGTGCCGCGTGACCTGACGACTCGCCGTGCCGCGTGAGGTCTTAACGCAAGTTTGACGCCCGTCCGACCGGCTATCCGTGGGTCCAGGCGTCACGCTCCGCATACGCTGGTGATCCGTCGGCGTGCGGGCCGGATGCCGACGCCGTGCCGTACCTCAGGAGCAAGGCCGATGGCCATCACCGAACAACCCGCCAGCCGTCTGCGCGCCTGGATGCTGGAGGGCCTGTCCGACATGGGCAAGGGCGGCCAGCAGGCGCCGCACGCTCATCCCGAGCCGCCGCACCAGGGGCAGCGGTGGTGGCGCGTGATGTGCCTGACCGGCGTCGACTACTTCTCGACCCTGGGCTATCAGCCGGGCATCGCGGCCCTGGCGGCCGGGCTGCTGTCGCCCGTCGCCACCCTGATCCTGGTGCTCGTCACCCTGGCGGGCGCATTGCCGGTGTACCGCAGGGTGGCCGAGGAGAGCCCGCGCGGCGAGGGCTCGATCGCGATGCTGGAGCGGCTGCTGTCGTTCTGGCAGGGCAAGCTGTTCGTCCTCACCCTGCTCGGCTTCGCCGCCACCGACTTCCTCATCACCATCACCCTGTCGGCGGCCGACGCCTCCACGCACCTGGTGGAGAACCCGCACCTGACCAGCGCGCTGCACAGCCACCAGATGCTGATCACACTGTGCCTGGTGGCGCTGCTGGGCGCGGTGTTCCTCAAGGGCTTCCTGGAGGCGATCGGCGTGGCGGTCGCGCTGGTCGGCTTCTACCTCGCGCTGAACGTCGTGGTGGTGATCACCGGACTGTGGCACGTGGTCACCGCCGGTCACCTGGTGACCGACTGGACCGGCGCGCTGACCGCCCAGCACGGCAGCGTCTTCGCGATGATCGGCGTGGCACTGCTGGTCTTCCCCAAGCTGGCGCTGGGCCTGTCAGGCTTCGAGACCGGCGTCGCCGTCATGCCGCATGTGCGCGGCGACGAGGGCGACACCGAGGAGCGGCCGGCCGGCCGGATCCGGGACACCAAGAAGCTGCTCACCACGGCCGCCGTGATCATGAGCTGCTTCCTGATCGCCACCAGCTTCATCACCACGCTGCTGATCCCGGAAGCGGAGTTCCGGACCGGCGGCCCGGCCAACGGGCGCGCGCTGGCCTATCTGGCCCACACCTACCTCGGCAGCGTCTTCGGCACGGTCTACGACGTCTCCACCATCGCGATCCTGTGGTTCGCGGGCGCCTCCGCGATGGCGGGCCTGCTCAACCTGATGCCGCGCTACCTGCCCCGCTACGGCATGGCCCCGCACTGGGCCCGCGCGGTGCGGCCGATGGTCCTCGTCTTCACCCTGATCGGCTTCCTCGTCACCTGGATCTTCGACGCCAACGTCGACAAGCAGGGCGGCGCGTACGCCACCGGCGTGCTGGTGCTGATCAGCTCGGCGGCGATCGCGGTGACCATCGCCGCCCGCAGGGCCGGCCAGCGCCGCTGGACCGTCGCGTTCGCGGTGATCTCGGTGGTCTTCCTCTACACGACCGTGGTCAACGTCTTCGAGCGCCCGGACGGCGTGAAGATCGGCGCCTGCTTCATCGCCGGGATCATCCTGGTCTCGTTGCTGTCCCGGCTGGCCCGCGCCTTCGAACTGCGGGTCACCAGCGTGACGCTGGACCCGATGGCGGAACGGTTCGTCCGGGACATGGCCAACCGGAAGATCCGTCTCATCGCCAACGAGCCCGACCAGCGGGACAAGGCCGAGTACCGCGACAAAATCGAACAGACTCGCACGGACAACGACATCACGGATCCCGAGGACTTCATCTTCGTCGAGGTGACGATCACCGACCCCTCCGACTTCGAGGGCAGCCTGACGGTGCACGGCGAGGTGCTGCACGACCGGTACCGGGTGCTGACCATGGAGTCCCCCACGATCCCGAACGCCCTGGCCGCCCTGCTGCTGACGATCCGCGACGAGACCGGCCGCATCCCGCACATGTACTTCGAGTGGACCGAGGGCAACCCGTTCCACAACTTCCTGCGCTTCTTCCTCTTCGGCCACGGCGAAGTCGCCCCGGTCACCCGCGAGGTGCTGCGCGAGGCGGAACGGGACCCCGCCAGGCGGCCCCGCGTGCACACGGCCTGAGACATACCGGGTCTGGGACACACCTGGCCCCGAGACACGCACGCGGCCGAGCGCACCGCGAGCGCGCCCCCGCCCGCCCCCCGCGCGGCCTGCTCCCAACCGGCTGCGAGGGGGGCGGCTTTCAAGGGGGCCGTCCCGTCGTCAGGGACGGCCCTCCCCCGGTCCGCGGCGCCCGGCCGCCGGCCTTATCGTGACGGCCATGCAGTCCTACACGATCGGCCAGGCGGCCCGCCTCCTCGGCGTCAGCCCCGACACGGCCCGCCGCTGGGCGGACGCGGGCCGGGTGGCCACGCACCGCGACGACAGCGGACGGCGCCTCATCGACGGCCGCGACCTCGCCGCGTTCTCCGTCGAGCTGGCCGGAACCTCCGGCGGGGAGGAGGACGCGTCGTACACCTCGGTCCGCAACGCCTTCCCCGGGATCGTGACCGCCGTGAAGCTGGGCGACGTGGCCGCCCAGGTCGAGATCCAGGCAGGCCCGCACCGCCTGGTCTCGCTGCTGACCCGGGAGGCGGTGGAGGAACTGGGTCTGGAGGTCGGCGTGGAGGCCACCGCCCGGGTGAAGTCGACGAATGTCCATATCGACCGGACCTAGGGTCGGCATCGACCGGACCTAGGGTCGGCGCAGCGCCTCTCGTGCGCAGGACGCCGGGCTCGCCGGGACGACCCGCACCACAGACGCCGGAGCCGGTCATCGCCCGAGCCGATCGCACCGCAGGAGCGCATATGCGTCCCTGTCAGCCCCTCTGGCCAGCTCATGCGACGCAACCGCATACATACCCCTTGCAGTTGCGGCAGTATCATCGCCGGGCGGCCGGGTGTTCGGCCGTGGCAGGGGGCGACGCCTTCCGCGCACTACGTGAGGAGTAGATCCGTGATGAACCGTTCCGTACGGCGGACCCGGGCACTTCAGGCGGCCGGTGCGTGCGCCGCCGCGCTGCTCGCCCTGAGCGCCTGCTCGTCGTCCGACGACTCCTCCGCGAAGCAGGACTCCTCCCCGTCCGCCTCGCCGAAGCTGTCCGGCGCCGTGACCGTGTTCGCGGCCGCCTCCCTCAAGGAGAGCTTCACCGCCCTGGGCGAGGAGTTCGAGAAGGACCACCCGGGGACCAAGGTCACCTTCGACTTCGCCGGCAGCGACGCCCTGGCCGCCAGCATCACCGGCGGCGCCCCCGCCGACGTCTTCGCCGCCGCCAGCCCCAAGACGATGAAGATCGTGACGGCCAAGGACGACGCCGCCGCCGCGCCCGTCACCTTCGCGCGCAACCAGTTGGAGATCGCCGCCCTGCCCGGCAACCCCCAGCACGTGACCACCCTGAAGGACCTGACCAAGCCCGGTCTGAAGGTCGTCCTGTGCGACAAGACCGTGCCCTGCGGCGCCGCCGCCCAGAAGGCCCTTCAGGCCAGCAAGGTGAAGCTCACCCCGGTCTCCTACGAGCAGGACGTCAAGAGCGCCCTGAACAAGGTCGAGCTGAAGGAGGCCGACGCCGCCTTGGTCTACAAGACCGACGTGCACGCGGCCGGCGACAAGGTGCAGGGCGTGGAGTTCCCCGAGTCCGCCGGCGCCGTCAACGACTACCCGATCGCGCTGCTGAAGAACGCGCCCCACGCGGCCGCCGCCCAAGCGTTCATCGAGCTGGTGCGGTCCCCCGAGGGGCAGCAGGTCCTCACCCAGGCCGGTTTCCTCAAGCCGTGACCGGCGCCGGCGAGGCGGCGGCCGTGCCCCGGAAGGGCGGGGCACGGCGCGGGCGGCTCGGCCGGGGCGCTCCGCTGCCCCTGCTGGCGCCCGCGCTCGTGGGCCTGGCCTTCCTGCTGCTGCCGCTGGCCGCCCTGCTGATCCGCGCCCCGTGGCGCGCGCTGCCGGACCAGCTCACGAGCACGGACGTGTGGCAGGCGCTCCAGCTCTCGCTGATCAGCGCCACCGCGGCGACCGGCGTGAGCCTGCTGCTCGGGGTGCCGCTGGCCTGGCTGCTGGCCCGCACCGACTTCCCCGGGCGCGGCCTGCTGCGCGCGCTGGTCACCCTGCCGCTGGTGCTGCCGCCGGTGGTGGGCGGCGTGGCGCTGCTGCTGGCGCTCGGGCGCGGCGGCGTCGTGGGGCAGTGGCTGGACGCGTGGTTCGGGATCACCCTGCCGTTCACCACGACCGGCGTAGTGGTCGCCGAGGCGTTCGTGGCCATGCCGTTCCTGGTGATCAGCGTCGAGGGCACGCTGCGCGCCGCCGATCCGCGCTTCGAGGAGGCGGCCGCCACCCTGGGCGCCTCCCGCTTCACCGCGTTCCGCCGGGTCACCCTGCCGCTGATCGCGCCGGGCGTCGCGGCGGGCGCCGTGCTGGCCTGGGCGCGGGCGCTGGGCGAGTTCGGCGCGACGATCACCTTCGCCGGCAACTTCCCCGGCCGCACGCAGACCATGCCGCTGGCGGTCTACCTGGCCCTCCAGAACGACCCGGGGGCCGCGATCGCCCTGAGCCTGGTCCTGCTGGCGGTGTCGATCGCGGTCCTGGCGGGTCTGCGGGACCGTTGGATGACGGCCGCCTCGTGACCGGCGAGACCAGCCTCCCGGCCCCGCCGCCCCCGCGCGGCCCCGACCACCCGTCCTCCAGGACACTTCTCCCATGACCGACACGGACCAGACCCCGGGCGACGTCCGCGCCCCCTGCCCGCCGGGCGGGGGACTCGACGCGCGGCTCGTCGTCGAGCGCGGCGCGTTCCGCCTCGACGTGGCTCTGACCGCCGCGCCGGGCGAGGTCGTGGCGCTGCTCGGCCCCAACGGCGCCGGCAAGACCACGGCCCTGCGCGCGCTCGCCGGTCTGATCCCCCTGAGCGCCGGCCACCTGCGCCTGGACGGCGCCGCGCTGGACCGTACGCCCCCGGAGTCCCGTCCGGTCGGCGTCGTCTTCCAGGACTACCTGCTCTTCCCGCACCTGTCCGCCCTGGACAACGTGGCGTTCGGGCCGCGCTGCCAGGGCGTGGGCAAGGCCGCGGCCCGTGAGCTGGCCGCCCAGTGGCTGACCCGCATGGGGCTCGCCGAGCACGCGGGCGCCAAGCCGCGCCGGCTCTCCGGCGGTCAGGCCCAGCGCGTGGCCCTGGCGCGGGCGCTGGCCGTCGGCCCCCGGCTGCTGCTCCTGGACGAGCCGCTGGCCGCGCTGGACGCCCGGACCCGGCTGGAGGTGAGGGCCGGGCTGCGCCGCCACCTGGCCGAGTTCGAGGCCGTCGCCGTCCTGGTCACCCACGACCCGCTGGACGCGATGGTGCTGGCCGACCGGCTGGTCGTCGTCGAGCACGGCCGGATCGTGCAGGAGGGCGCTCCCTCCGAGGTCGCACGGCGCCCTCGGACGGACTACATCGCCCAGTTGGTCGGCCTGAACCTGTATCGCGGTCAGGCCACCGGGCACACCGTGCGGTTGCCGGACGGCCCGGCCGTCGCCGTCACGGAGAAGCTGTCCGGACCGGTCTTCGTGGCGTTCCCGCCGGACGCGGTCACCCTGCACGGGGAGCGACCCGCCGCGTCCCGCGCCCGCAACCTGTGGCGCTGCGAGGTCGCCGGGCTCCAGACGCACGGCGACCGGATCCGCGCCGACCTCACCGGGGAACTGGACCTCGCCGCCGACCTGACGACGGTCGCGGCCGCCGAACTGGACCTACGGCCGGGCGCCGCGGTCTGGGCGACCGTCGAGGCGGCGCGGACGCACGCCTACCCGGCCTGAGCGAGCCTCCGCGATCTGAGCGGTTCTCCCCGGTCTGAGCGGTTCTCCCCGATCTGAGCGGGCTTCTCCGGCCTGAGCGGGCGGGCCTCCCCGGCCTGAGCGATTCTCACGAGTCTGAGCGGGCCTCTCCGGTCTGAGCGGGCGGGCCTCCCCGGCCCTGAGCGGGCGGCCCTCCCCGGTCCGAGCCGGTCTCCAGTCTCCCGGGCAGCGAGGAGACCGTGCGGAAGCACGAGGACCCCGCCTCGGGCCGACCGGGCCGGAGACGGGGTCCTCGTGCGCGCGGTACGAGCCCGCGCGCCGGGATCAGTCCTGGTACGCGTCCAGCGGCGGGCAGGAGCAGACCAGGTTCCGGTCGCCGAAGGCCTGGTCGACGCGGCGCACCGGCGGCCAGTACTTGTCGGCGGCCGAGACGCCGCCCGGGAAGACGGCCTCCGCGCGAGTGTAGGCGTGCTCCCACTCACCGCCGAGCGCGTCCGCGGTGTGCGGGGCGTTGCTCAGCGGGTTGTCCTCCGCGGGCCACGCGCCCGAGCCGACCTTCTCGATCTCGGCGCGGATCGCGATCATCGTGTCGCAGAAGCGGTCAAGCTCGGCCAGGTCCTCGGACTCGGTCGGCTCGATCATCAGCGTGCCGGCCACCGGGAAGGACATGGTCGGGGCGTGGAAGCCGTAGTCGATGAGCCGCTTGGCCACGTCGTCCACGCTGACCCCGGTCTCCTTGGTGAGCGGGCGCAGGTCGATGATGCACTCGTGCGCGACGAGGCCGCCGGGGCCGGTGTAGAGCACCGGGTAGTGCGGCTCCAGCCGCTTGGCGATGTAGTTGGCGCTGAGCACCGCGACCTGCGTGGCGCGCTTGAGTCCTTCGCCGCCCATCAGCCGGACGTAGGCCCAGGAGATGGGCAGGATGCCCGCCGAGCCCCAGGGCGCGGCCGAGATCGGCCCGACTCCGGTGGCCGGGCCGGCCTCGGGCTGGAGCGGGTGGTTGGGCAGGTACGGCGCCAGGTGCGAGCGGACCGCGACCGGGCCGACGCCGGGACCGCCGCCGCCGTGCGGGATGCAGAACGTCTTGTGCAGGTTCAGGTGCGAGACGTCGCCGCCGAAGTGGCCCGGCTTGGCGAGGCCGACCAGGGCGTTGAGGTTGGCGCCGTCGACGTACACCTGGCCGCCGGCCTCGTGCACCTGCGCGCAGATGTCGGCGACGTGCTCCTCGAACACGCCGTGCGTGGACGGGTAGGTGATCATCAGGACGGCGAGCTGGTCGCGGTGCTGCTCGATCTTGGCCCGCAGGTCCGCGACGTCGATCTCGCCGTCCTCGGCGGTCTTGACCACGACGACCTTCATGCCCGCCATCACCGCGCTGGCCGCGTTGGTGCCGTGCGCGGAGGACGGGATGAGGCAGACGGTGCGCTGGTCGTCGCCGTTGGCCCGGTGGTAGCCGCGTACGGCGAGCAGGCCGGCCAGCTCGCCCTGCGACCCGGCGTTGGGCTGGAGGGACACCGAGTCGTAGCCGGTGACCTCGGCGAGCCGGTCCTCCAGCTCGTGGATGAGGGTGAGGTAGCCCCGCGCCTGCTCGGCGGGCGCGAAGGGGTGCAACTGCCCGAACTCGGGCCAGGTGACCGGCTCCATCTCGGTGGTCGCGTTGAGCTTCATGGTGCAGGAGCCCAGCGGGATCATGCCGCGGTCGAGCGCGTAGTCGCGGTCGGCGAGCCGGCGCAGGTAGCGCAGCATCGCGGTCTCGGAGCGGTACTGGTGGAAGACGGGGTGGGCGAGGTAGGCGTCGGTGCGCAGCAGGTCGCCGGTCAGCGCCTCCTCGGCGGCGGCGTCCAGCGCGTCGACGTCGCCGTGCGCGCCGAAGGCGGAGAGGACGGTGCGGAGCTGGGCCCGCGCGGTGGTCTCGTCGCAGGCGATCGAGACGTGGTCGGCGTCGACCAGGCGCAGGTTGACGCCGCCCTCCCGGGCCGCGGCGACGACCTCGGCGGCGCGGCCGGGGACCTCGACGGTGAGCGTGTCGAAGTAGGCGCCGTGGACGAGGCCGAGACCTGCGGAGCGCAGCCCTTCGGCGAGGACGGCGGCGTAGCGGTGGGTGCGCTGGGCGATGGCCTTCAGGCCCTCGGGGCCGTGGTACACGGCGTACATGCCGGCCATGACGGCGAGCAGCACCTGGGCGGTGCAGATGTTGCTGGTGGCCTTCTCGCGGCGGATGTGCTGCTCGCGGGTCTGGAGGGCGAGGCGGTACGCCTTGTTGCCGTCGGCGTCGACGGAGACGCCGACCAGGCGGCCGGGCAGGCTGCGGGCGAACTTCTCGCTGACCGCCATGTAGCCGGCGTGCGGCCCGCCGAAGCCCATCGGGACGCCGAAGCGCTGGGTGGTGCCGACGGCGATGTCGGCGCCCAGCTCGCCGGGGGACTTCAGCAGGGTGAGGGCGAGCAGGTCGGCGGCGACGGTGACCAGCGCGCCCAGCTCGTGCGCCTGGGCTATCACAGGCCCGAGGTCCCGCACGGCGCCGGAGGCGCCCGGGTACTGGAGGAGCACGCCGTTGATCTCGCGCCCGGCGATCTCCTCGGGGATGCCTCCGCTGAGGTCGGCGACGACGACCTCGACGCCGGTGGGCTCCGCGCGGGTCTCGATGACCGCGATGGTCTGCGGGAGCGCGTCGGCGTCGACCAGGAAGAGGCCCTTCTTGTTCTTGCCCATGCGCCGGGAGAGCGCCATCGCCTCGGCGGCGGCGGTGCCCTCGTCGAGGAGGGAGGCGCCGGAGGTCGGCAGGCCGGTGAGGTCGGCGACCACGGTCTGGAAGTTGAGCAGCGCCTCCAGCCGCCCCTGGGAGATCTCGGGCTGGTACGGGGTGTACGCCGTGTACCAGGCCGGGTTCTCCATGACGTTGCGCAGGATGACCGGCGGGGTGAAGGTCCCGTAGTAGCCGAGGCCGATCATCGGGGCGAGGACCTGATTGCGGTCGGCGAGGGAACGCAGCTCGGCGAGGACCTCGGCCTCGGTGCGGGCGCCCGGCAGCTCCAGCGAGTCGGCGTTCTTGATCACGTCGGGCACCGCGGCCGCGGTGAGCTCGTCGAGCGAGCCGTAGCCGACCTGCGCGAGCATCTTGGCGCGCGCGTCCTGGCCGGGGCCGATGTGGCGCTGCTCGAAGGGGGTGCCCTGTTCGAGCTCGGAGAGCGGAATGCGCTGGGCGGTCATAGCGGAGGCCTCCTGGTCTGACACGACCTTCGAGGGACACCACGACACAGGTGCCCCGACGGCCTCCCCCTCTGTCATCTCAACCTGAGAGCTTCACCGGACCGCGTGCGGGGGTCCGGCTTGCACCGTCGGTGAGAGCGGGCGCCGTCGACGCTCGCTCTGCTTTCCAGAGTGACCTCGTCCGTGCGGTACGTGGGCCTGAGAGATTCCGGGGAGGATTTGCTCCTTCGGCGCCCCCAGTGATGCTGGAGGGCTCTCCCGCACGGGGTCAGCAGCCGCTTGCCAGAGTACCAGTGGCCTCCGGGGCCTGGCTCGAGTGGCCGCATGGCCGATTGTGCTCTTTTGTAGTGGCAACGGATGAGTTGCGACCATGTGGAGGTACCGTGCAGACGGAGATCGATCCGCGCAACCTGATCGGCCGCAAGGCGTTCGACCGGAACGGCCACAAGATCGGCACAGTGGACGAGGTCTACCTCGACGACGCCACCGGGGCGCCGGAGTGGGCGGCGATACGCACCGGCCTGTTCTCCCGGGACGCCTTCGTCCCGCTGGAGCCGAGCGAACTGGTCGAGGGCGGCCTGCGCGTCCCGTTCGAGAGGGCGCTGATCAAGGTGGCGCCCGACTTCGGGGTCGGCCGCCACCTCTCCCCGGAGCAGGAGCTTCAGCTCTACCACCACTACGGTCTCGACGTCGCCCCCGCCCCTCCCCCGGCCCTCGCGGACCGCGACTTCGGCAGGCTGGCCGGTTCGGGCTCCGAGGAGTCCTGACCCCGCCCTCCGGGCCGTGACCCGATCCCGGCCCCCCGCACCCCGTCGTGTGCTATTTATCGCTTTCACTGCTCTCGTCGTTCTCCCCGCTCTCACGGCCGCCTCATCCGCCTCATCCGCTGTCGTCCGCGCTCCCGTACGCGTCGTCGAGGGCCCCGCCGGGGCCCTCGGACCGCGTCGTTCGCGCCGGTCTCCCGCGGCGCCGCCGGTCCGGTGTCAGCGCCGGTCCGGTGTCAGTCCGGCGCGGGCGGCCCACCGGGCGCGGCGGCGCCGTCGGCGGCGAGGGGTGCCGGGCCCGCGGTCTCCAGGGGACTGGGGCGGACCAGCGGGAGGGGGTCGGCGGGCTCCAGGGCGGGGTCGTCGAGGCGGAAGGTCTTCACACGCCCCGGCGGAGAGCAGGGGGTCTCGAACCGGACGGTGACCCGGCCCAGGCCGCTGCCCTGCACCCAGCCGTGCCCGAACTCGGTGTGCCGCACGTCGCGGCCGGCCCGCCAGTGCCGCTCGACGGTCTCCGACCGCGGGACCGGCTCCTCCGGCCCCTCCTCCTCGGCGGTCTCCACCCGTGCCCCGGCGGCCTGTGCGAACAGGTCCTCCTGGGTGTAGTCGGCCAGCCCGGACACGCCCACGCCGAGCAGCCGGACCCCGCCGGTGGTGTCCACCGCGTCCAGCAGCCGCGCCGCGGCCTCCCGCACCACCGACAGATCGTCGGTGGGCCCGCGCAGCGTCTCGGAGCGGGTCAGCGTGGAGAAGTCGTAGCGCCGGACCTTCAGCACGATGGTGCGCCCCGACAGACCGGCCGCGCGCAGCCGGCGCACGCACCGGTCGGCGAGCCGCTGGACCTCAAGGCCGACCCGCGGGCGGTCGTGGATGTCCACGTCGTAGGTGTCCTCCACGGAGATCGACTTGGCCTCCCGCTCGGCCACCACGGGCCGCTCGTCGAGCGCCAGCGCCATGGCGTGCAGGGCGTGCCCGTGCGCCCTGCCCAGCAGGCGCACGAGCTCGGCCTCGCCCGCCTCGGCGATCTCCTCGACGGTGTGGATCCCGGCCCGCCGCAGATGGTCGCCCGTGGCCGGCCCGACGCCGGGCAGCGTCCGCACCGACATGGGGCCGAGCATGCCCCGCTCGGTGCCGGGCTCGACGAGCACCAGCCCGTCGGGTTTGGCCTGCTCGGAGGCGATCTTCGCCAGCATTTTCGAGGCGGCCAGCCCCACCGAGCCGGTCAGGCCGGTGACGGCCCGTATGTCGGCGCGCAGCTTGGCGCCCGCCAAGCGGGCCGACGCGCCGTCCCAGGCCGCTCCCCCGGCCTCCAGGTCCACGAAGGCCTCGTCCAGGCTCAGCGGCTCCACGAGCGGCGACAGCGCCCGCAGCAGGCTCATCACCTGTTCGCTGATCGATCGGTAGAACGCGAACCGCGGCACCAGGTACGCGGCGTTCGGCGCGAGCCGCCGCGCCTGGGCCATGGGCATCGCGGAGTGGACGCCGAAGACCCGGGCCTCGTAGGAGGCGGTGGCGACCACGCCGCGCGGTCCGAGGCCGCCCACGACGACCGCCTTGCCGCGCAGGCTCGGCTTGGACGCCTGCTCCGCCTGCGCGAAGAAGGCGTCCATGTCGAGATGCAGGATCGTCGGCGTGGTGCGCACATCTCCGATGCTGCACCACACCACTGACAACGCCCTACGACAGGGCCGCTGCGAGGCGTGCTCGCGGGCAGGGCGCGCCCGGCGGACGGGCGGCTCAGACCGCGCGGTTGCGCCGCCGGGCCAGCTCGTCGCCGGGGTTGTGGCCGAGCAGGGTCTCCCCGGTGTCGACGCGCTCGCCGTGCAACTGGGACAGCGCGCTCTCCACGTCGCGCCAGACCACCCCGACCGCGATGCCGAAGACGCCCTGGCCGCCCTGGAGCAGAGCGTGCACCTCGTCGGGCGAGGTGCACTCGTAGACCGTGGCGCCGTCGCTCATCAGCGTCATGCGCTCCAGGTCGCTGAAGCCGCGCTCCCGCAGGTGCTGAACGGCGGTCCGGATGTTCTGCAACGACACGCCCGTGTCCAGGAACCGCTTGACGATCTTCAGGACGACGACGTCACGGAAGCTGTACAGCCGCTGCGTGCCGGATCCGTAGGCGGGCCGCACGCTCGGCTCCACGAGACCGGTGCGCGCCCAGTAGTCCAGTTGCCGGTAGGTGATGCCGGCCGCCGCGCAGGCCGTCGGACCGCGGTAGCCGATCTCCTCGGACGCCATGGGCGCCGCCCCTCTGCTGCTCGGCACGGCCGTCGGCCGCTGCGGAACCCGTTCGGCCGCAGCGCCGTGAGAGCCGCCCCCTCCCGCGCTCGGGCGGAGCGGGGAGCCTGGGGAAGAGTACGGACCGCGCCCCCCGGCCTCGCGCCCGGGGGCGCTCCCAGCCGTACTGTCGCCGCTGCTTCTCACGCCGACCTCCGTCCTTGACCTGCCTTCTCGACGGTAGGCAGTCACCGGGGGTGCGTCAACGATCGCCACACTCGGCACGCCGAGTGATAGTCACCCTGAGAGTGGTTTCCCGTGCCCCACCGCGGGGAAAGGCTAGCCGAATGTCTTCGCGAGCAGATGCGGGACACCGCCGAGGGCCGCCGCAATACGGGGGCGTCTCACTGGTTGCTGGAGCCGAAGTCCTCGGGCGAGATCTGGTCGAGGAACTCGCGGAACTTCTCGACCTCGTCCTCCTGCTCGTCCGGGATGGCGATGCCGGCGTCGTCGAGCACCGTGTCGCTGCCGTAGATCGGCGTGCCGGTGCGCAGGGCCAGCGCTATGGCGTCGGACGGGCGGGCGCTCACCTCGACCCCGCTCGCGAAGACCAGCTCCGCGTAGAAGACGCCCTCACGCAGGTCCGTGATGCGCACTTCGGTGAGCTCCTGGCCGACGGCTTCCAGCACGTCCTTGAACAGGTCGTGCGTCAGCGGCCGCGCGGGGGCCATGCCCTGCTGTGCGAAGGCGATGGCCGTCGCCTCCCCGGGCCCGATCCAGATGGGGAGGTAGCGGTCGCCTCCCACTTCGCGCAGGAGCACGATCGGTTGGTTGGAGGGCATCTCGACCCGGACACCTACGACATCGAGCTCGTTCACACAGCAACCCTAGGCCGTGCCCGGGACGTTTGGGTAGTCGGGCCGGAATCGGGGAGGCGATCCGGCCGTCGCCGCCGCTGCCCGCTCAGGGCAGCCGCACCCCGAGCGCCTGCCCGCTCAGGGCAGCCGCACCTCGAGCGCGCTGCGCACCAGCGCCGCGTGCAGCCGCACGGTGAGCGCGACCAGCTCCTTGGTGCGGTCCTCCGCGTGCGCCCTGGTCTGCGGGTTGCGGTGCCGTCGGAGCGGCGCCACCACCTGGTCGACGAGCCCGGCCTCCCGGTCCGCGGCGGCCTTCATCGCCCGCAGGTGGCGGGGTTCGATGCCGAAGCGCCCCAGCTCGCGCACGAGCGAGGCCACGGTGACCGCCTCGGCGTCATAGCCGCCGTCCGCCGCCGGGGTGAGGATGCCGTAGGACTCCCACTCCTGGAGGTCCCGCTCGTCGACCTCCGCGGCGGCCAGGAGATCGTCCCGGCCGATCCGGCCCGCCGAGGGCGCCTCGGCCGGCTCCGGCGCCGGTTCGCCGTCGCGCTGGCGTCCGAGCACCGGCAGTTGCACGGCCTCGCCGCGCTCGACCGCCTCCAGATACTCCCGGATCACCTTCAGCGGCAGGTAGTGGTCCCGCTGCATCCTCAGCACCCGGGCCAGCCGCTCGACGTCGTCCTCGCTGAACTTCCGGTACCCCGACGGGGTGCGCCGCGGCTCGACGAGTCTTTCCGACTCCAGAAAGCGGATCTTGGAGATGGTGACCTCGGGGAACTCCTGGCGCAGTGCGTTCAGCACCGCCCCGATGCTCATCAGACCGCCGTCCGCGGCCGTGACGCCGTGGCCGGCGCCACCGTTCGGTGTTCCACGCATGGACCTTCCCTGGGGTGCTCCCCGGACGCCGTCCGGGGAGCGTCAGTAGGCCTGGCGGCTCGAGTAGAAGACCAGCCGGTACTTGCCGATCTGCACCTCGTCGCCGTTGGACAGCGCCACCTGGTCGATCCGCTCGCGGTTGACGTACGTGCCGTTCAGGCTGCCGACGTCGGCCACCGTGAACGAGCCGTCAGGGCTGCGGCGGAACTCCACATGGCGACGCGAGACCGTCACGTCGTCCAGGAAGATGTCGCTCTGCGGATGACGCCCGGCCGTGGTCAGCTCGCCGTCCAGCAGGAAGCGGCTGCCGGAGTTCGGCCCGCGGCGCACCACCAGCAGGGCCGAGCCGAGCGGCAGCGCGTCGACGGCCGCCTGCGCCTCCGGAGAGAGCATCGGCGTCTGACCGGTGGCCTCGGATTCGTACGCCTCCAGACCGGAGATCGAGATCGTGGACGTCGTCTCCGACGGGCGCTCAGGAGCGACGCCCGCCCGCAGCGGCGCACCGCAGTTGGAGCAGAAGCGGCTGTTCTCCGCGTTGCGGTTACCGCACCTCGTACACACCAGGGCCGACATGGACGGATCCTCCTGCCGAGGCTGCCCCGCCGGGGCGTTGGACGCGTACGGGTCGGCGGCAAACCCTCCACCCGTACCTGAGGTTGACGGTTGGCCGAAACCTATGCCGCTCGCCTGGGCAGGGTCAACTGACGGCGCGCCCGGACGGCCGGAAACATCCCCGGCCGGCCCCGGCACCTGGTCGCGGAAGAGCGGGCGCTGGCCTTCCGCGTCGGGCTGTGCGCGGTGGCGGGCGGTCGCGTTCTCGCCGCCCTCTCGCGCGCTCTTGCCGAACAACTTCGCAAACAACTTCACGGGCGATTCCCCTTGACCGAAACAGACCCGCCCGTGGGGCAGGACGAACCCTGACTGCACACACCGGTCGACCCGGACATCCCTATAACGTCCGTATCCTCCGGACAGTGTCCACCACGCACCGCCCAATCGGTGCGCCGACCCCCCGCAACCTCATGCCCCTGCCGGACCGCCGCCATGCACCCCCGGTTCACGGGGAGGACGACCGAGCGTAGTCAGGCTGCTTCGGCGCTCGCAAGGCGTCGACAGTGATCTTGTCCGATCGCTGAACGGCTACGGTGGCCTGCTCCTTCTCCAGCGTCTGCACCACGCCTCCAGGAATGTTGAGCGCCGGTTCGAGGTCCTGCGGCTTGCCGATGACCTGGAAACGATACGGAGCGTTGATCTTGTTCCCGTCGACCTCGACGCTCTTCCCGGAATCCGTCAAATAGGTGTTCACGACCACGCGCACGCCGTTGACCTCGATGGCCTCCGCGCCGGCCGCGCGCAGCTCCTGCACCGCGTCGAGCAGCATGTCCGCCTGGACCGACCTCTTCGGGTCCTGCACCGTCATCGTGATGCCGGGCCCCTGCGCGGCCACCGTGCCCGCCAGGATGCCGAGTTGCCGCTCCTTCTCCAGCGTCTGCCTGCGGGCCTCCTCGGCCTGGTCCGAGCTGTTCTCCAGCTCCTGGCGCTGCTTGTCGAGACCCTGCTTCTCGTCCTCGAGACGCTGCGTGCGGTCGTCCAGTTCGTCGAGGATGCGCACGAGGTCCTCCTGCCGGGCGCCGCGCAGCGCGCTGTCCGTCTCGCTGTGCGAGGCGACCTGGACGGCGAGGCCGAAGCCCAGGCCGAACAGCAGCACGGCGACGACCAGTTGGGCCCGGGTGAAGCGCAGCGGCCACAGCCCTTCGGCCAGCCGGTCCCGGCCGGTCAGCTCGGGCGCGGCCCGCTCCGCGGAGTCCGGCCCGGTCACCGGGTCCGCCCCGGCGCCGGTCGCCCGTGCGGAGGCGTCCCGCGCCGCGGCCGTCTCGTCGGCCCCGCCGGTCCGCGCGGGCGCCTCGGGAGGCAGTTCCTTGCGCAACGTGTGCTCGGGCTGTTCGTCCTGATGGCTCATCGGTCTCACGCCCGGAACACGTGCCGTCGGATCGCCGCGGCGTTGGAGAAGATACGGATGCCGAGCACGACCACGACGCCGGTGGAGAGCTGGGCGCCCACGCCCAACTTGTCGCCCAGGAACACGATCAGCGCGGCGACGACGACGTTCGACAGGAACGACACCACGAACACCTTGTCGTCGAAGATGCCGTCGAGCATGGCCCGCAGCCCCCCGAAGACGGCGTCCAGCGCCGCCACGACGGCGATCGGCAGGTAAGGCTCGACGACTGCCGGAACCTCGGGCCGGACCAACAGGCCGGCCACCACTCCCACGACGAGGCCCAGTACGGCGATCACGATATGCCCTTCTCAGATGTCTCGACGGTCGGCTGTGCGGTGCGCACGATCACGCTCGGCGCGGCGGGCAGCCGGAGGTCGCTCTCCACGGAGATGCCGGTCCGGATCCCGTAGTCGTCTTGCAGCGCGTGCAGATACAGCCCGTCCGAGCTGTTCTGGAAGCGGCTCCTCAGCCGCTGCCCGTCCCCCACCGCGAGCACCGTGTACGGCGGCACCAGCGGCCTGTTGTCGACCAGTATGGCGTCTCCCGCGGCCCGGATGGCCGACAGGGCAGTCAGCCGCTCCCCGTTCACCGACACCGCCTCGGCCCCCGACTGCCACAGCCCGTTGACGACGCGCTGCATGTCCCGGTCGCGCACCCGGCCGGTGTCGGAGAAGCCGGACGTCTCGCGCGGATTGCCGCTTCCGCCCGACGTGGCTTCCTTGGCGTCGTTCACGACCAGCTTCACACCGGGCCCGTGCACCGCCGTGGCGCCCGACACGATCCCCGCCAGCTCGGCGCGGGAGTCGCCGCCGCTGTGCCGCAGCGCCTGGCGCTGCCGCGCGCTCACGTCGTCGCGCAGCGCGTCGACGTCCTTCGCCAGCTTGTCCGCGCCGGCCGTCTCCCGGTCGACGCGGTCGATCAGCTCTTGGCGCTCCTTGGCGACGGCGGGCGCCGCCACCCGCGCCTGGGCCGCGCCCAGGGTCACGACGAGCGCCGCCAGCACCAGGCCG
Organism: Streptomyces sp. NPDC046985; assembly: GCF_040644415.1. Lineage (NCBI taxonomy): Bacteria > Bacillati > Actinomycetota > Actinomycetes > Kitasatosporales > Streptomycetaceae > Streptomyces > Streptomyces sp. NPDC046985. The sequence continues at coordinate 3,744 of NZ_JBEYWK010000007.1, read as the reverse complement.
GAGGCGAGGCCCAGTCTCGCCCGGAGGGTCTTCGGCAGCCCGGCGTGGCCCGCGGCCTGCCGGCGCGCCGCGGCCTCGGCGTAGCCGTCGTCGAGGCTGTGGTCCATGACGTTAGTGATCAACGACATGGAGGCGTCGGGACGGGAGGGCCGCGAAGGGGTGCTCCGAATGGGGGATCGCTGCGGCATGCCGCACATCGTCGCACGTCGAGGCCGCATCCTCCGAACGGCCCTACGGCGTGCCGGACGGGCCCCCTTCGGGGGACATGTGTCCGGCACGCCGTAGGCACTGCTGCGGCGGGCTTCCCGCCCTACCGTCCGGCGCTGTCGACGACCGCCGCCCACTCGTCGAGCAGGGCCTGCGCGGAGGCGTCGTCGGGCCCCTCCGCCCACAGATGGGTGACCGCCTCGGCCGGGTCCGGGAGCACCATCACCCAGCGGCCGTCGGCCTCCACGACCCGCACGCCGTCCGTCGTGTCGACGGACCGGTCTCCCGCCGCCTCGACGACCCGCCGCATCACCAGGCCCTTGACGGCCCACGGCGTGGCGAGGTCCCGCTTGAGGACGTGGGCCCGGGGGATCCGGGCGTCGATCTGGCTGAGGGTGAGCTGCGTCCGCGCCACCAGCCCGATCAACCGCACGAACGCCGCCGTGCCGTCGTAGACGCTGCTGAACTCCGGGACGATGAATCCGCCCTTGCCGTCGCCGCCGAAGATGGTGCCCTCCTCGCCGCCGACCCGGGTGAGGTCGTCGGGAGAGGTGGTCGTCCACTCGACCTGGGTGCCGTGGTAGGCGGCGACCTGCTCGGCGATGCGGGTGGTCGTCACCGGAAGCGCCACCCGGCCGCTGCGCCGCTCGGCGGCGATCAGGTCCAGCATCACCAGCAGCGCCCGGTCGTCCTCGATGATCCGGCCCTTCTCGTCGACGAGCGACAGCCGCTCGCCGACCGGGTCGAACCGCACTCCGAACGCCGCCCCGGACGACGCGACGATCTCGCCGAGCCGCACCAGCCCGGCACGCCGGATCTCCGCGGTCTCCGTGGGCCGGGACTCGTCAAGGCCGGGATTGATGGTCAGCGAGTCGACGCCGAGCTTGCCCAGCAGGCTCGGCAGCACGAGACCGGCGCTGCCGTTGGAGGCGTCCACGACGACCTTGAGGCCGGACTCGCCGATCCCGGTCGTGTCGACGTTGCGCAGCAGCGAACCGGTGTACGAGTCGAAGACGCTGGACGGGAAGTACAGGTCGCCGATCTCGCCCGGGAACGCACGCCGGTACTCCTGGCGCGCGAAGACCCGGTCCAGCTTGCGCTGGCTGCCCTGCGACAGGTCGGCGCCCTGCCCGTCGAAGAACATGATGTCGACCGAGTCCGGCACGCCCGGCGTGGTCCGGATCATGATGCCGCCGGCACTGCCCCGCGCGGTCTGCTGCCGCGCCACCGGCAGCGGCACGTTCTCCAGGTCCCGTACGTCGATGGCGCTGGCCTGGAGCGCCGAGATGACGGCCCGCTTCAGCGCTCGCGCGCCTCGGGAGTGGTCGCGCGCCGTGCTGACCGTGGAGCCCTTCTTCAGCGTCGTCGCATAGGCGCCGGCCAGCCGCACGGCGAGTTCCGGGGTGATCTCCACATTGAGGATGCCGGAGACGCCGCGGGCGCCGAACAGATGCGCCTGGCCCCGCGACTCCCAGATCACCGAGGTGTTGACGAAGGCGCCCGCCTCGATCGTCTTGAACGGGTACACCCGCACATTGCCCTGAACGATCGATTCCTCGCCGATCAGGCACTCGTCGCCGATGACCGCGCCGTCCTCGATCCGCGCCGCGCGCATGATGTCGGTGTTCTTCCCGACGACGCAGCCGCGCAGGTTGCTGTGCTGACCGATGTACACGTTGTCGTGCACCACGGCCTTGTGCAGGAAGCCGCCGCTCTTCACGACGACGTTGGAGCCGACCACCGTGTGCTCGCGGATCTCGGCGCCGGCCTCCACCTTGGCGTAGTCGCCGATGTAGAGGGGCCCGCGCAGAACGGCGTCGGGGTGGACTTCGGCGCCCTCGGCGACCCAGACGCCCGGGGAGATCTCGAAGCCGTCGATCTCGACGTCGACCTTGCCTTCGAGGACGTCCGCCTGAGCCTTGACATAGCTCTCGTGCGTGCCGACGTCCTCCCAGTAGCCCTCGGCGACATAGCCGTAGATCGGCTTGCCTTCCTTCATCAACTGGGGGAAGACGTCGCCGGACCAGTCGACCGGCACGTCGGCCTCGACGTAGTCGAAGACCTCGGGCTCCATCACGTAGATACCGGTGTTCACCGTGTCAGAGAAGACCTGGCCCCAGGTCGGCTTCTCCAGGAAGCGCTCGACCTTGCCCTCTTCGTCGACAATGGTGATGCCGAATTCCAACGGATTGGGCACGCGGGTGAGACACACCGTCACCATCGCACCCTTCTCCTTGTGGAAATCAATCAGCTCGGTGAGGTCGAAGTCCGTCAGGGCGTCGCCGGAAATGACGAGGAAGGCATCGTCCTTCAACGCCTCCTCAGCGTTCTTGACGCTTCCGGCGGTACCGAGTGGCTTCTCCTCGTTGGCATAGGTGAGCTCCATGCCGAGCTCTTCGCCGTCACCGAAGTAGTTCTTGACCAGAGAGGCCAGGAACTGGACCGTGACGACGGTCTCGTTCAATCCATGCCTTTTGAGCAGCCTCAGCACATGCTCCATGATCGGCCGGTTGGCCACCGGCAGGAGCGGCTTGGGCATGCTTGAGGTCATCGGGCGAAGGCGAGTGCCTTCGCCTCCGGCCATCACGACGGCCTTCATGTCGGAAGCGTCCTCCTCCAAGAGACGACGATCTAGCCGACTTCATCCCTCGCCCATTGTTCCGCACTTCTCCGGAGCGGGCCATCGGAGCCACGGCGGCAGCGACACAGGGTCTCAGGGCGATCTCAGTCGGCCATGGCGTCTGCCCGAACCAGTCGGCGGACTTGCACCACGTAGAGAACTCCTGCCCACCAATACAGGGTTGTACCCCATCCGGCGAAAGCCCATCCGAAAACAGCGGCGAGTGACGAGATCCAACCACTGCCGTCACTGAGCAGCAGGAGCGGGAACGCGTACATCAGGTTGAACGTGGCGGCCTTCCCCAGGAAGTTCACCTGGGGCGGCGGGTAGCCGTGCCGCCGGAGAACGCCGACGGCCACCAGGAGCATCAATTCCCGGGCGAGGAGAGCCGCGGTCAGCCACACCGGCAGAATCTCCCGCCAGGTGAGCCCGAGCAGGGTGGAGAGTACGTAGAGGCGGTCGGCGGCCGGGTCGAGAAGCCGGCCCAGGCTGCTGATCTGGTTCCACCGGCGGGCGAGCTTGCCGTCCAGGTAGTCGCTGACCCCGCTGAACGCGAGCACCAGCAGCGCCCAGCCGTCGCTCTTCGGGCCTCCGAACTCCGGCCTGAGGATCAGCCACAGGAAAAGAGGCACGCCGACGAGCCGTGCCATGCTGAGGATGTTCGGGATGGTGAGGACTCGGTCCGTCTGGACACGGGTCTCCTGGACCTCCACCCGGGGGCCTCCTGGGGAAACGTACCGATGATGCTCCCTGACCCTACCTCAACGCAAAAAAGCTCCGGCTCCTGGGTTGTTTATCCCAGGAGCCGGAGCTGTAAAAGGAGTTCGGCGGTGTCCTACTCTCCCACAGGGTCCCCCCTGCAGTACCATCGGCGCTGTGAGGCTTAGCTTCCGGGTTCGGAATGTGACCGGGCGTTT